>JAPLKC010000125.1 GCA_026388255.1 Pseudomonadota bacterium
GATTCCTCGAAGCTCTGTTTCGGGGAGCGCAGATTCCCTCGCCCCTTGAGGGAGATGGCAGGGTGAGGGGGGGGCGACCCCGCCCATAAGCGAGGCCGATAAGTCTTTATCTGTTTCAATCCACACCCCCGCGCGGGGGGCGACATACTTCTTGCATCTATTCAAAACAAAACAACAAATTATGTGTTTTCCGCGTGTCCCGCCAAAATCACTGTCTCCTTATTAGGTTGTCAAAGAACTACTTTAAAAAAACCTCGTTATCTTAATACCTTACAACTCTTGCGAATACCCCTGGAAAAACATGTCAGCTTGGGGTTCGCAGACCTTTTTCATGCTATTAACGGCCCCTCCTGATCAATCGTTTCTTTTGCGCCGATATGCTCGACCCGCCGTCGCCAGTTAGACCCAAGGTAGTAGAAACGCAGGCTGTCTTTTTCCTGATTGATCTCATCCGTAAGCCGCTGTTTCAAAACAGCCCACTGTGCAGGATCGACAATACATTCAAATACGGAATACTGCACACGCTGGCCATAATCCTGACATGCTTTTGCTACACGATTCAAGCGCCGGGAACCTCCGGGGTCTGTCGTCGCAACATCATAACTGACTAATACAAGCATTTTTCCCTCTTTATCTTTAATCTGTTATTTCTTTTATTCACTATTCACTGCCTCTTTCGCTGTCTTTTTCACTTCCATATAAACGGCGGATATCCGTCCAGATCGCCCCGCAAATACCGGGCCATGAGGAGCGCCTGAATATGGAATATTATGCCGATCATAACTTTTTCACCAAGAAAAGGATGGGTAATTTCTTCCTGTTTCCTTTCCTGGTAGGCCACAAGCAAGGTCTTCCTTGTATCATCGTTCATAATGACAGCCCCGGAATCCATCTTTTTGAAACCCTTGCCCTGAACCTGTTGAAGGTTAATAAGTGAAAGCGCAAGTCGGTCGGCAATAAAGGGTCTGAATTCCTCCATCAGGTCGAGGGCAAGTCCCGGTCTTCCTGGCCGATCCCGGTGGAGAAAACCTACAGCCGGGTCCAGTCCCACCGTTTCGAGAGCAGACCGGACATCGTGCATCACAAGCGTATAGATAAAGGACAAAAGACAGTTTACGTTGTCGAGGGGCGGTCTCCTGTTACGTTCATCGAAACGGAACGTCTCTTTCTGCGCAACAATCAGATGATCAAAGACGCTGAAATAGATATGCGCCGAGTCCCCTTCTAATCCCCGCAGGACATCCAAGGGATATTCCTGATCGAAAAATTCAAGCTGCCGGTTAAGCCGCATTACGGCGTTACGCAGCTCCTGTTCATTGATCTTGTTTCCATGGTCCCGAAGCGCCCTTTGCAATATGGTCCGGCAATTTGTAATCTTTCCGGTAAGTATGAATTTGGCAACCCCGGCAGAAAATGCAAGGTCATCTGCCTTCCGGTACTGCTCCCGGCGGAGAAGAACATTCCCTGAGACAGCCCCCTGAATCTTCGCCAGAAACCGGCCATGTTCCGTTAAGAAACTCAATGCTACCTGATTTTCAGCGCAAAAACCCATCAAAAAAGGACTGCACCCGACATTGCCGAAACAGACAATCCCGCCGATGGTGTGTACGGGGATGCGCAGACGTACCTCGCCGTCAATCTTGACGACGACCGTCTCCCCTTCTTTGGAAAGGTACGCCCCCTGCGTGGTCACATAAAGGGTATTGAGATGTTTTTTCATGGCGACTCCATCATACGCATGAGATAACGCTTTACAGAAGAATGTTTCCCTATCTTTTCCGGCAGACATTCCCCGATGAGGGAACAGCTTTCACAGCGCTTCGCATAAACCGGCGGCGGCGTTGTACCGGAGGCGATCAACAGATGAGCCTTGTCTGCTGTTTCCTCAGTTTCCTTGCGAAGGACTTCATCAAAAGCTACATCGAGACGCCTGCGTGTCTTGCCATAAAAAAGAGCCCCTTGAGGGACTGCAACAGACAGCATCTCTTCCAGACAGATGGCCTGCGCGCAAAGTTGCACCGAATCACAGTAGTCCGGTTTGGGTTTGCCCCGCTTGTACTCCACAGGAAAAGGCTGCCAGGTCTGCTTGTCAATCCGGTGAAACTCCACCACATCGGCCTTGCCGATCAATCCCAACCTCAAGGATCGCAACGGAACACCCCTTGCAATCCTCACATTACCCCTTGACTCGTCCCCTTCCTCATGCACACGCTCGTGCATGATCCTGCCCTCGGCAGTGAAGACGTTCTCATTCCAGATCTGTTCAATATGGATCAATGCACATCGGCGTTTACAATAGTAAAAATGAGCAAGCGCCGAAATCATAATGAGATCATCCTGGGAATCTTTGCTTTCGGTATAGGTCTTATAAGTCGTATTGGTCATATAGGACCTATTGTTTCCCTTTTCTTGTTTGTGACCGGACACGGTAGAGCCTTTCCGTGAATCCGCCCTCCTCCAGAAATGCCTTTTCCAAAGCCTTCAACTGCTGGTCGAGGAGATAGTTTGCCTGGTGAATCACACAAATCGCAGCATTAGCGGCAACCTCGGCAGAAGCTTCGGGGGAAGAGCTTTCAAAATAGGTCTTATAGGTCGAATAGGACTTATTGGACCTATACGCCAAAGCTCTGACTTCCTTCGCTTTGGCGTGATCTTTGCCCCAAAGGGGCAAATCTTTCTGCCGCAGAAAATCCTGAAAATCAAGGAGTAGTTCTTCCAAGCTTGCCCGTGCCACACCGATGAGCTTAAGTTCAGTCTTCTTCGAAGTACCGGAGGCCATACTGCCCTCGGCAATATTCTGCTTGCCGCTCCGTGCCGCCTGCACCATCTGGTCATGAGTTCTTGACCGCTTGTTGATAAAGCGGTCGCAAAATACCGTCGTGGCGTCGTAAATAATCTCCGCCATCTGGTAAGACTTCAATTCGCGATATCCTCCGTGAGGCGGGATGAGGGTTTCAGTGGACATGGACTATCCTCCTCGTCATACTACACATGCATCCCCAATGCCCTGCTTGATCTCTTCTATAGAAAGAATACCTGCCATATAGCCGATGAAATCATCATAGGCATAAGTCCACTTATATATTCCCGGATGCCCTAAAACTTCGGGAATGCGCAGATCGTCGAGACGATAGCCCCATATTTGCACAGATGATTTTTGTATGTCCCGCCAATTAACCGGGAGATGGCTCTCCAGTTTTTTAACCATTTCCTCGCCAACAATAACGATTCGAGTGTCAGACGCAATGACCCGAAAGTCCTTTTCAACTTGCGGAAACCGCAATCCTTCTTCCGACTTCAGCAGTGAATTTGAAAAAGTTCCGGCAAGCCGGATTTCACGTTTAAGAGCATTTGTGCAAAGATCGGGGGATATTAGACACCCTTCCGAGATTAGCTCAAGCAAAACCTTAGAAGAATCGCTCATGCCAGGATGCGTTTTGAGAAGTTCCTTTTCCTTGAGCACAATAGTCCAAACGGTCTCCGCATTAATATGGTTGTGGCGATTGACCCGTCCTGCGGTTTGAAGCAGGGAAACCAGAGAGGCTGCTTCACGCACCCCGGTTTTGAAAGAAAAATCAATCCCAGCTTCGACACATGAAGTGGCAAAAAGCGACCAATCGGTATCGTTCGTATCCGCCAGCCGTGATTTTATTCGGGCAAGTGTTTTATCCCGGTCAAACGGTGTAAGTGCTGTGGATAGATGCTCTACAGACGAGCGCTGATAACACCTTTCATACTCGCGCGCTGCTGCTGCTGTGCTCTGCACCGTATTCAAAATAACTATTCGTGGTCCAGGAAGAGACGCCACCCATTCTACGAGTTCTCTTGTTCCAAGGGGGGTGTCATGGAATTTGTACGTTATCCGACCTTTTTCATATTTTGCCAAACGGTCGCGCAATTCCATTGGCATGATTTCCCTGATATCCGGTTTTTCCTTGTCGAATTCCTCAATATTCCAAAAACGGTTAAGCGAGCCGGATGCCAGAACCCAATAACTTCCCCACTCATGTGCGAAACCCTTGATCCAGCGCCACGCCAACGGCAGCAACTTGGCAGGTAGCGCTGCATGGGATTCATCAATGAAAACTGCACTGCCCGGCAGATTGTGAAGCCGTCGCAATGTGGCAGGAGTGTTTGACGCCAGTGTTTCAAAGAAACTTACTGCTGTGGTCACAATAATCGGGGCTTTCCAAAGAGCTGTGAATTGTCGGCAGTGTATATCTTGAAAATCCGCCCGATGGTGCAACTCCGCAACTACCAGTTCCGGATTCTCACCAGGGAGGACAAGCGCCTTACGATATATTTCAACGGATTGTGTGATAATGTTGGTAAATGGTAAAACAACAATAATCCGTCGAAGATGGCGTTTCTCCGCCTGCGACAGCAGATGTGCCATTACCGCTGTAGTTTTGCCCGTTCCAACCGGACTATCACAAGAGACGATATTTGCTTGGATTGAGGCATCGCGGCAGCCCATATAGACCTCTGAACGGAGACGCGAACGGTCATCATCTTTTTTCAGGGTCTCGACATATCTGTCCAGTGAGGCCAAGCGCTCAGTCGGACGTAATGCGACAATCGGCTCATCAGCAGTCTGATTTTGATAGTGGATAGCCGTGTCGGAATGGTCACCGTCAGCAAGACAGGAGAGTGCAATGCGGAAAAAAAGAGATGCGTCACCCGTTACTACATCGGCAAATTGTCCTCTTTCCCCCGTTGACAGCCAAGTTTCCTCGTGTAAGCGAGAAAGTTCGGGAAGCGTTCGGTTCACCCTCTCGAGGACATCATCATCCCTAAAAAACTTTGCGCAGCGATTCTTTTCCTCCACGAAATCGGGCAACCCGATATGATGAGAACGGACAAGAGCGGCACCGGATATAACTTGAAGCTTATCCAACAAGTATGCGGTTCCGGCATCGGTGTGCTGGACCGGCAATTTTTTCGCCTTGTGTTTTCCGGACAGCACTTCCTGATTTTCATCGTCCAACTTCCCTAAGTCGTGAAACTCCGCAGCAAGGGGAACGGCATTCCTAAGAATCTCTCCATCGCAGGACGCATACCGGGCCGCCTCGTCAGCCGCCTTGGTAGCCCGGTTGACTACGCCGTCGACATGTGTGGCGTAGTCTTGAGCCGGGATTCCTCGCTCTGAGTCAGGACTGTGTGCCAACAACATTAGATATTACTCATCAAATCATCGAAAGAAACCTTTTCCTTTAAATCAGCCGGAAGACTATCCGGCACATTGTAATCGCTCCATGCGGTCGAAGGCTTCTCGGGATCGTCTCCTTTGCGTTTTGGAGCCAGAGCATCAATTAATTTCCAATCGGCGCAACTGCCAAGAGAATTCTGGTGCTCCATATACCAGGCGTGTCGTATGCGTACATCGGGGCGGATTGCAGAACGGGTGTGATCGTAAGCGTAAGGAATGAGCGCTTTGAGCAAATCAATATCTTTCTGTGTACACCCGGACTTGCGTGCATGGCTTGGATTGATGTAAAACGGCATACAATAAACGCCATGTTCAACCACGCGATAGGCAAGGGGGGCCATGCCTTGAGTTTTGCCTTCCTCCACTCCGGCCTTATTTGTATTGGTGTGTCGTTGAATTAGGATAGGAGCTATCGAAAGCCCCATCACAAATTGAACAACGCCGGTTTTGATATATCCCTTATTCCCGCCTTCTTGGAGAAAGGTGTTTCCAAAAATACGACCATCCCAATATTTCCTAACAAATGGGCTTTTTAAAAATTTATCTTGATTAAAATCCTTTATGTCTTCGCCCATTTCTGCGATTATATCCCCTCTAACGCGGCCTCTTGATTCGAGAATCTTGAAGTCCTCCTTAATAAACCCCAGTTTTTTGCACACGGCATTAAATACCTCCCCATCGGCATCTTCGACTAAATCGCGAAGCTTGCGTTTGAAGGAGACCGGAGAAATTTCACCAAGACCATTCGGGCGCTGGCGTGGATCACTCTCACGGTCAGGATCACCATTAGGGTTGGAATTTACTACTTCGATGACCAAAAGGCCGGTAGCACGTTTTATGTTGTCGTTCATAATATTCTCCTTTTCAGTTATTTGTAGGATCTTCTGTTTGTGCATTGCTGGAAATGTAACCAAGAAGCAATTGCGCTCTTCCCGGATCGTCAAGACGGGTTGGCAATGCCATATCACGCAATTTACCTTCGAGTAGCCCAAACTCCTTGAGCACATATCGTGAAAGTCCGGCAGATTCCGTCGCATTTGTTCTGGCCCAACCCAAGTATGGCACAATACGTAAAGCCAGTTGAGCAAGCGCTTGTATTGGGCTGTTAAGCGCAGCAACCATCAAGGCATTACCGAGTAGTTGAGGGGGAAGGCTGTTCTTACGAACCTCCTTGCAGTATAACGTATGGAGTTCATCGGCAAGTTTTAGCATTCTTCCAACAAGATAGGGCGGGTTATTCATATAAGCCTCCTTTCCGATGCCAAGCTTCCAGAGCAGAATCCCTAGAATCGCCGGCATCAATTGTTTGTGTTTATTGAATCCGTCGAGTTTAAATACCTCATTACGATGCAAGCTGTTTCCCAATGAAAGAAAAAGCCCTATACCATTCTGCAATGCCACCGTCAGCAAATGCGGAACTATACGTTGGATTGTGCTCTCATCGAGCAAAAGTTCAATACCGTCAGATTTTTGGGCGGCTTTGACCTCACACTTGGTTGTTCCATCTTGCTTCCAAACACGATTGAGACACTCAGCTATCTGGAGCGGAAAAGGCGTTTCCGTACTGGACAGAACAATCTCTCCCTTTTCCTTACCCCATGCCTTTATCCGCACGGAAGGGATATTAGAGCAACCTTGTTGCCATTCCTTTGCGGCGTCTTCCAAACGCTGTGCAGAATAATTGCGATGGAAAACCACTTTGGTCTTGGCACTTGTATTGTCCATTTTGCGAAGAGAAAATACCCGAAGTTCAATATCCTTGAGAGACAGCGCCAACCCCTTGAGGCTTTTAATAATATCTTTTGCGTAATTTTCAAACCGAGCTCCACTGTCGTCCACCTTGCGTGCTCCAAAACATGCTGCAAGCATAATAGGTGCTTTAGGCATAATTGCAGGATAGGCAAAGATTAATTCTTTCCCATCAGCACGACCCCAGGTTGCCCCCTCACGCTCTTCAGAACCTAACCATTCGAGAGCACCCTTGGCGCGCTTACGACTGTACGCCCCTATCCGAAAGGATTTGTCATCAATCGTCCCATATCGATATTGACAAGGCGATTCGCTGTTCATTGCCCGGAGCTTTACTTTCCCGATAAAAGGAAGTTTTACATCAGGCAGCTTACCATCAGATTCATTACTTTCAAAACCAAAGGCATCATCCACTTGATTATCAGCTTTAATCACGATAGAAGCGTGGGTTTGAAGGAGACGTATGTTGATCCACCCGATAGTTTCTTCGTTTGCCACCGGATACTCCTCCCAGTCCGGCACATCCAGAAACACCGATATCGAGCCCCGATCGTCTTCTGGTTTCTTGCCTGAGGAGCCTTCGTGGGCTAAAACAGGAAGAAGGAACGAGACATTCTGGCCTCTTTCAAGGGCCGCCCATATGCAGGATTCCAACCCCTGAAAGAATCCGGTATCGTCACCCTTCCACGCGCTGACCCTTTCGAAGAGTTTTTTCACAGAAACAAAATCCTCGGGAACATCTCCGCATTGCTGCCGTAATTGGTCAGGCGTTTCTCCCAGACATTTGGACAACTTCTTAGCGGTTCTTACATCCCAATTTTGAGATTGCGTTTCGATGCACCAGTTTTTGAGTTCCACGAGATCAATTGTTTCCTTGCCTTCCCGCCACTTTTTCAAGCGTTTCTTCCTATCTTCATTTGCTATGCGATAAAGCGGCTGAATATTGAAGCCCGGAAAGGAATTGCCGTTGCTTGGCTCCCACTTTCGAAGATACTCAGCCACACCCTCTTTCATCGGTTCAATTCCTGAGATAGAGCAATCGGAATTAATCAAAATTTTGTAGCATGGTTTCTTTGGCGTAGCGTTTGGCAGAGGCTTCAAATCTTTGTGCCAGTCACGTGGGGT
This sequence comes from Pseudomonadota bacterium, assembly GCA_026388255.1. Classification (NCBI taxonomy): domain Bacteria; kingdom Pseudomonadati; phylum Pseudomonadota; species Pseudomonadota bacterium. The sequence continues at coordinate 8,084 of JAPLKC010000125.1, forward strand.
AATACCCGCCTTCTCAAGCGCCACAGAAAGGTGATAAAGTTCATTCAGCATATTAGCCTCCTTGCCCGGAAAACGTCATCACTCCAGCAGTTATCTTAATGTCCTGTTCATAGGTGAAGGCACATCGCGACGCATAGCCTTCGGAAAAAACTTCCCGCAACATAGAGGGAATAACCATGCTGATATCTGCCCGTACTTCTGTTGTTTCACGCAATGCTCCGAAATAGCTCGGCCCGAACTCCTTCCATCCCAGGAACGGTATGGTAAAACATTGCCCTCGGTTGAGACGGCGGCCAAAGATATCCCGATATGCATGTCCTGGCGATGTTGTTTTCCCATCCCATTGCTGCGCCTTGTCCGGCACTCGATCTTTTAATGCCTTAGGGATTGGCAACACCTCCGCGTACAGTTTATAACAAACGTCAATTAGTACCGTCGCCAGAAGTTGGAATCCACCCCCGCCAGCAATGACACCTGACTTCCGAAGAGGCCCACCATAGTTCGTCTGGTAGTTATGATATTGGACAGGAGCACATATTTCTACTTTTGTCGGAACAATATGCACCGCTGGCCCCCACAGAATCGATTCAAAAATGCCCTTAACCGCTGAATACGTCGGTACCGGATAACTTACAGGGCAGTCGCCCGTATCCGGGCGTGTCCACATTGCTGTGTTTCCTGATATTTCCATTTCAATCTCGTAACCCTTACCCATCATACTTAATCACCTCCATTTTTCTTTAGCATTTGCAATCAAACCCCCACCTCCCCGCTCTGAATTCCTCCGCAAAGCCTCTTGCCATTTCCGCAACATTTTTCAAATGGTCTTCGAGGGGCTGCCATTCCTCCTGTGGGCTTCCCGGTAAACTATGAGCGTAGTATTTTCGAATCATCTATTTCCCCTTATTCTGCCACAGGGGCTCACGTCTGTGCACCTGAAGGTTCAGTCATCAGCACAGCCCCTCTTCAAGAGATAAGTTATTATCACGTTTATTATCACGTTTAATGGTTATTATCACGTTTTCGCCACGCTTGCCCGTACAGAGTTTGTATCCTTTCTCAAGCGGCTTAAACGTTCTTTCATTTCGGCAACCTCTTTTTATCCTTCTGAGATATTGCCAGATAGTTTTCCGATGTGACAACCTTTTTCTTTGTTTCCTTTTCCAATTCCTGACGGGCATCACCGGCTATCCGACCGCCTTTTTTGGCGGCGGTACGGTTTTCATCAAATCCCTGGGCATCCTGGGTTTTTGTAATCTCAGTTGTGGCAGCTTCGCCGAGCATTGAAAAGATCAGTTCAAGGTCGGTCATGTGATCACACAGGTTTTCACGTTCCAACCCCTTCAAATCTTTGTATTCTGGTGGAGTCAGCCCGAAGGTGGCTTTGGATATCTCGGCAGTTAGAATGGCATATTCATGTTCGGCCCCGACTTCTCTATTCTTCCATTCTTCGGTCAATTCGCCGCGAACAGCAATTCCCCGCATCCTTTTTTCTATCCAGTCATCAGAATAACCCTTTGCTTTATAGAGAGCCCGGGTTCTCTTCGTTCCCAGTTCAGGGTCTTCAATCTCCTGCACCCGTTCATATCCAACCTTTGCCAGCCAGCGTTTGAATGGTTCTGCCTTGGGTGAGGGAATGGACTGGATGATGCGGAAAATCCCTTCCGTGTTGGCACAATTGACCTTCTGTTTTCCACCGGGAGTTTCGATCCAAAGGGGGGTGGCAATTTGCCCCCACCCTTTGGATAACTCTGCGTCACGACGACGCATATCTTTGATATACCCTGATGGGTCTATTGAATCTGTCTGCACAGTAACGACATCAACAATGACAAACCACCACTCACTGTTATGAATCGTCTTTCTGATTTCCTTACCTTTAAAAACCGCTATGTGAGATTCCAAATTATGCCTCCCTTATGAAATGTCGAATGTCGAGTGTCGAGTGTAGAATGTCGAACCTTGAAAATGTCGAATGTCGAATTGCGAATGTCGAGTAAAACCCTTAAAAATGTCGAATGTCGAACCTTGAAAATGTCGAATTTCGAGTTTCGAGTTTCGAGTAAAACCCTTGAAAATGTAGAATGTCGAATTGCGAATGTCGAGTAAAACCCTTGAAAATGTCGAATGTCGAACCTTGAAAATGTCGAATTTCGAGTTTCGAGTTTCGAGTAAAACCCTTGAAACCCAAGATGTTTTTTCATTCGTAATTTGACAATCGTCATTCGTCATTTCTTCTTCCTCTTGCTGTTTTCTTTGATGCTACAATAATCGCTACAAGCTGCGCTGCTTCACTTTTGAGGTTTTTTAGGGTAGCATTGTCGCCAATACCCAAGCCCTCAAGTATTTCCAGCCAATATACTGATTCGTCGGCTTCTTCTTCAACTATTGACAATTTTGCAATAAAATCAGCCCTGGATTTTGCCCGGCATACAGCCCGATAGTTGGCTCCAACTGAGGATGAGCTTCTTATTAACTGTTTCCCAATAACCAGGAATTCCTGCGTTTTAGGAAGGCCAGCACAAAAACGGATTGTCTCAATCGCAAATCGTTGTGTTCTTTCTTTAAGCTTATTTACACTGTCATTTGTCATTTCCTACGTCTCCCCTTTGAAATGTCGAATTCCGAATGTAGAATGTAATCCCTGAAAACCAAAATGGTTTTTTTCATTCGTAATTTGACAATCGTCATTCGTCATTTTTTCACTATTGAACCAACTTCCCCGTGTTATTGTATAAAAAACTCTACAACTCTAATCTGATTAATACAAACAAAAAATTGAATCTATGGAAGTTATATACTATGGCACTGACAACAGTATGTCTAAAATTGAAACCCTTCAAGCAACTCAGGATAGTTAAGCTTTTTCTTTATCCACTTCATTAAGTATTGCTTCAAGCTCTTTTTTAATGCTTCCCCGGTTTGGCCGTTCATTGGTGTCTTTATGAGGAGTTTTTTTCGGATGGATTATGAATTTGTGTATTGTGGCAGATAGTTTTTTGAATTTATTAATCAGTTCTTCGCATTCCCCGGCATCAATATATCCCTGGTCGAGGGCGATATACAATTGGCTCCGCACTATTCCGCATGACCCTTTAGCGATTGAGAGGAGCCGGATAAATTCTTTATTGTCGCCGCATTCTCGACCTTCTGCTATATTGGACATTATGGAAACGGATGCCTTTCTGATCTGATCGCAGAGGCTAAAGTCTTTTGAAAATGCGGGTTGCTGTGTTATGTCGTATATGTTGTTCGTAAGTCTTCGTGCTTCCTGCCAGATTTCAAGGTCTTCAAAGTGCTTGCCCGTCATTGTTCTCCCAACATTGTTTTAATACAACCATTTAAAAATATAGTGTTTCTTTGACTTTAAAAAGTATACTGTCGTTTTAACTCTTCAATCAACAGTTTTAAGCGGCAATTTAATGCAATTACCGGGTGGAATTTCCTGAGTTTTTTCAGATGTCAGGTCGGAACGCTTTTTCTTGACGAAAGGGTTACCAAAAAATGCTCGAAGTCGA
>JAPLKC010000126.1 GCA_026388255.1 Pseudomonadota bacterium
AATTAACTCCCGTTCTGTCGGGAGATTCTTCCAAACCTCGGCAGATTTCCCTCGTAAGTCACGTACGCTTATGAATTTCATAACCTAACCTCCAATTGTGTACTAACAGTGTACACCATTGTCACTCATAGTCAAGTTTATTCTTCACATAACAAGATGCTCACCGGCGTGGCGTGCTGTTTTGTCATGTCCGGTGCAACTATTCGTTAGCCGTATCAAGGCCCGCAGTATTTCCAAATGAACTCACCCGCAAAATCAACAAACCACAGAAAAATCTGATGCACGCGATCAGCCACTTTGTCCGCTTCGACTCTCATGTCCGCCCGCTGTGGAATGGCCCATATCTGCCGCACGACAATGCTGTCCACCACGTCATCTGCGACTTTGAAATACCACAAATAGGCTGTGTCTCCCCGCGTTACAGATGACGTTCTTGCTTCCTGACGGGCGGCTCTGTCGGCGATCGCTCGGTTGATTAGCTTTCCACACCCGTAATAGTGAAAGGCAAGATTGTGGCGTACCTTACCCACCAGCCGTTCAAGTTCAGAATGGCATGAACCGCCGGGTAAGAACTGCTCAAGCTCATGAAACGATCTCTGGGTCTCCACGTCGCATTGTCCCACAAGAACCATTAGGAACTGATCTTTCTTGATTTCCTCAATGATTTTTAGGCCTTCGTAAAGATGAGCAAGTTGCATCCTAATGAAGTACATTCCTGCCCCAATCTGGCGAGGTTTTCTGGTGCTGGGTTGGTCCTTCTTCCAGTTGGAGAGCGCTTGGTTAGCCAGCGAGAGGTCGTTACACGCCATCATCAGTTTCACAACAGTGTCTGCGGTCTGACCTCGGGTGTGTAGTGTGTCAAAGCTCAGAAATCGTGTACTGGTCCTAGCCATTTTCTCCGCTGTTCTTCCTTTCTGGCTAACGCCCGGCTTCAGCGGGAGCGTTAGCCCTTGAAGTATTCAAACCTCAACCAAATATCAATCTCTTCAGCACGCTGAAAATGATAATGATGTAATGGAAGCTCACATATTTCTTTGTACTCATCTTCTGAGGGAGAGGTGTATCTTTCCATAAGTTGCCATTCCTTGAATTCCTGATGACACAGGATTTCTTCATTCTCCCGTTTTTCTAGGTCGGTCAGTCGTGAAAGACCTTTGCTGTGCTGCTCTCGCAACGGTAAAATAATTTGTGTTAGCGCCGACAGTGGAAACCTACACAACACCTCTCTAAAGCTTGAATACAAGGAGTGGTTTTTGTCGTATTTGAACACCATATACTCGACGTTGCCGAGGTTGTAGCCAGTTTCCAGGAAAAAGACATTACTTTCGGGGAATGGATTACGGTTTCCGAACCGTTCGATAATGACACTTTCTTTTACTTTACAGCGTCTTTCAATAATCTTCTTCTCCGTGAAAGGGTATAGATTGCCCTCATGGTTGTATAAGGATAGACCGCTCTTAAGGTCTTCTATGGCTTGGAATCTTGCTTGACCAACACTGTCTGCATCGTCAAAGTCGTCGGGCCATTTGTAGCCATGGCGGTCGAAGATTTCAGGATGAGGATGCCACAATGAAGAGAAGTCGCAAAAAATAGCGGCTGAATCCTTGCTGGCTCTGAAAATCATCATGACCTCCTATCATTTCATATGTGGGCTAACGCCGAGCTAAGCGGGAGTAGCCCGCCAGGGCTACGGTCCGCTTCAGCGCCTTGTTCGGCCTACTAATTTCACTGCTCAAAGCTGTGACTACCTGAGAGACTCCAACCACTTTTTCCGCTCTTTCTCGTTTGGCACTGCGAACTCTTCAAGCTTTCGACGTATTTTCCCCACCCGTACTGGATCAAACGCCTCCGTTACAATTGCTGGGGTGAGATGCTCCATCTCAAGCATGAGTTTAATATTACTGCGGAGATGCTCCACGGTATTCCGAGCTTCATCTCTGGCTCGCTCTGCCGCACCTTTTGCGATGTTGGATTCCGCATTGGCCCTAAGTACGTCCGCCCCTGCCGCAGTGGCCTGCCTTAGAGCATTGTCTGCTGATTGAACAGCACGGTCCGCTGATTTCCTTTGCTTGGTAGCCTCTTGGAATTGCAGCCAGGACAAAGTAACGAGAGCTACTGATAGGACCATGGAGACAACGCTAATGAAACCGGAAACAGACGCCAATTTTGACGAAAAGTAACCTTGAGACTTTTGACAGTGAAAGCAGACGCTCGCACCTTCTGGAATGGACATCCGACAGTGTCGGCAGGGCTTGTTTTGATCAGTCATGTTTCAATTCCTCAGAAATTGCTTTTCAGCCGAACATGGGCATAAGCGGGAGTGGCCCGATAGGGCCGCGATCCGCTTCATGCAGTGGTTATGCATTACTTGTTTTTGACCTCAGCCAGCCATGCAGGATCAGTTCTATAAGAGCCTTCCCCTCCGGCAGTGTCATGGGATTGCCTGGAGGAGAAGTTGATTCCTTGCCGTGGCGAGAGGCATCACCCGTCGAACCGGGGCTATTTGCTGTATGTTTGAAGCGTTTGATAGATGCCCTTGTAGCCCACCCACGCCTGGCTATTTCATCAACCGTTCGGACGTCTTCTTCAATTACTTCATACAGGCGGCATAAACTCACCCAATCATGTTCGCTGGTTCCAAAAAGCCTAAGTGCTTTTGCAACCTTTTCATCAGAAAAACCAAGCTTAATCCATTTCGGCACATCTTGGGCTGGATGAGAAACCTCGATACTTCCATTACTTTTGCGAGTTTCAATACTAAAAAAAGCTCTTAAACCTACAGTTTCTGTAATTGTTAGAAAAATGTCACGTCCCCCATCTTCACGTATTTTCGCAACACTTCCGACTGTGATAGGGGTTTTACCACCAAGCGCTAATCTTGCCGAACCGGTTAATAACGTCAGAATATTAGTGCCTGCGGATACTACCTCTTCAGATGTGCTTAAATCGTTGAATCGGATGGATCGCAGGAAGAATTGGTTGTTTCTCTCTTCTATATGAAGCTCATTATCTGCAAGGCATTTGCATAATTCAGTTAAGTCTGCTTTATCTCCAACCGTTTCCACTTCCCAGTTCATCAAAATCACCTCATTGCATAACGCTTGGATCAGCCAGAGCGTAAGCGATTGGCTGCATCCGGTAGTTAGCAGCCTTTTGTTTTTGAAACTCTCACCCCCGTGCAAAGGAATATAGGCTCTCAACAACAAGCCTCGTTCCCTTTATACATACCAATGCCTCTTCCCGCATGACCTTTGGAAAGGAAATGACCTCCACATCGCGTTTCTTCTTTGGATGCAGGATTCGATTCCCAGTGGTGCGGACTTTTTCTAAAGGCGTGCGAAGGTTAGGGTACTTCGCGGCCACCTCATCAATAAGACGTTCAAGCTTTTTGAATTCTTTCTTGCCTCTCCACTCCTGACTGACCTCCAAACCGAGGCGCGGCCCGTTGTCAATTATGGCGTACTCAGCCACGGAGCGGGACAAAGCAATTGAACTCATCCACAACCCGTGAACAAATGAGCGATAGATCTCGCGGAGGCGGTATTGGACATGCGAAGGTACAGTATTCAAGGGCCGGGCGACCAGGACCGGCCTCAATAACCTTTGGTTTTCCAACCACAAATCCGGTGCGAAGAAACCCTTGTCTACAAGGTCTATCGCGGCCTCAATGTTAAAACCCCGCTCAAGCCAGTCCTGTTGTTCTCCATCATCAAGCATAGTCCACCATCGCTCCAGACCCCAGCTGACGGCATTAGCGATTGGTGTCTTCGTGTCTGATGGGTTGAGTCCTTCCAGTAATTCCTCCCAGCCAGCGACGCCGAGAGATTCCCCGAACCCTGTGATGTTCAGGAAGATGTCGCGGAGTTTGATAGCATTAGGTTCGAGAAGATTCGCATAGAAATCCCGTAGTTCCAAATCCATGTGCATGATTGGGGCATCATCAGCTTTATCCAGATACGCAGAGAATTCGTCCTCTATGGCTTTAGTAAGTGAAACGAGGCTCCCTATGAGTTCTTGAATGCGCTCACGTTTGGGGCCACTATCGTACTCGCGGTTCAACAGATGATCAATGGTGGTGAGAGTCATCAAATCCTGAAAGTGCTGCTTTGCCAATGCAAGATTCAGATTAAGTTCAGTCGTCATCTATTCTCCTAATGCTAACGCCATGATGAGCCGCGACTGTAAGGAGTCGGCTCCATCAAGTAGTTATCCTGTTTTTGAGGTCAGGTCTCCCTCTATGTACCTATGGATTATGCCGGAAATGAGGGTTTGATAAGGGATGCCCATTTCCATTGCCTTCTTTTGAATGCCCTGGTAGTCGTGGTCGTAGAGGCGTATGGTTATTCGCTTGTCCTTTACCAACGTTTTTCTTGCTGTTGCCTTTATAGCTTCAATCTCTTTTTTAGACGGAGTTGAAGGTTTCATCTTCCCTTTTTCATAGGCATCAATAATGGCCTTTTCTTCCTTGTCGTATTTCATGTTTTGTTAACCTCCTGTTCCTTCTTATATACCTTGGTTGCCTTACGGCTGGGAATAACCGTCTTCAAGAAAACGTAGTCTTTTTCAACCACGTGAGGAACAAGATAGATGTATCCCTCTACATTGACAAAATATATCTTTTGTCCGGGGTAGTTTTCCTGGTCGGGATGATCGGCAAGCTTCCACACGTCGCCTTGGGCTAGATGAAAAACTATCTTCTCGAAAGATATATTCCTTTCTGCTTTCAGCCACTCATTCTTCTGTGGGTCCCATTCATATCTCATGATTCAAGTGTACATCATTTGTGTGTACAGATCAAGGTTCTAGTCTCAGTTTTTCGACAAGGATAACAATAAGATCAGCCAGAGGCCGCTTTATGGCCGATTGGCTGCATCGTCGGGTTATGCAAAAGGCCCTTAAGATACCTTTCCGCTTTTCCTTGGCCTTCAATGACATGAAGCCTGGCCAATTTTCAATACCTTAACTATTTCTCTCAGTTTTTCTATAATTCTCTCAGGATCTGATGCAATACGTTTGTAACTTTTAATAAGGGAATGATAATCCTTACTTAAGGCCTCTGGAACAAACAATTTCTTTTGGTGATCATTCACTGTCTTAGCAATTGTATTAGTCTCAGGTGAATACTCTATCAGTTTCCCTTTTCGGCAATGAATGAAGATGTTTTTCCTCGCTTTTCTTGCCAGCAAATCCGGGTTTTCGTCAACGAGTTGATTCAGGAGTCGAAGGAACTGCTGGGATTTTGGAATTGTGTAGTTAGGATTCTCGGGGTTCCACTTTGCATCCACATCAACTGAACTATTGTCATTATGCAGGCTTAGACCTTTTTCAAAAACTCCATTATAGGCCAAGACTCCAAGGCCATTGGTAGAATCTGGCCCAATCCAAGGTTTTAACTTATCAATCATGTAATCTGGGTCATTAAACTCCTCGTCGAAGACAATCCCTTCCCTGCCAGACCCAAAAATAACCCATCGATGTCCGTTAGTAATAAATGCCCTTGTCAGTCCCAAGGCTTTTTGATAAGTTGTTACTTGTTCAAAATAATTATTAAGGTTTTCTTGCCAGTGCTTAGCGTCACCAACCATCAATATACCAGCCCTATTGCCAATAATTATGTCCGGGGCACCCCTCATGTAGGCCCCTTCTCCTATAGCTTCTTTGTCAACCTGAAAGTTAAAGAAAAGCTGAGTGACTGGGTCCCAGCCAAGCTCCCAAAGGGTTAAAAATAATACTTTTACTTCACAGTTCCTTTCAGTCTTTCCAAGGCTCATGGAAGGATTTGAGAAACAACCCTTTAGGACTCTTCTAACTTCGTTCTTTTTCGACATGCCACACCTCGTGTCTTTGTACGCTATGTCTTGATTCTATCTATATGTTTCACGCATAACGCAAAAATCAGCGGCGGCTGCAAGACGTCCGCTGGATTGTTTTGTTAGGGTGCTCTTTGATTAGTTGCATGTCTCGCACTTCTCAACCATCATCGATAAAGTAATGTTCGCAACTCGTTCTGCGATGGCCGGTAAAATGGGCTTTTCCACTACGCTTTGAAATACATTGACTTTTCCCGAGTAGATGCTATGCGAAGGACTTTTTAACTCTAACAGAATAAAGCCATCTTTATCTTTCAAAGTAAATGCAAATGTTACCGAATAGACAACCTCATCGATTGGGGGCACTGTCCATTCGCCAGACTTGTATTTTTCCTTCTTTTCGACTTTGTACTTTTGTGGCACCCTCTGCAAATCCAATTTTTCCACATCCACTGAGACTACATATCCTAAATTCAATTCCTCGTTTCTCGATTTTGGGGAAGCACTTAAGAATTTGCACTTGCCGGACAGCTTCCTTATTTCAGGTAAACGAATGTCGGAACCGAATAGGGCTTCGGAGGAATAGCCATAACCCTTGCCGGGTTGATCTAAGGATAGAGCTTTCCAATCGAAATTCCGTGGTGTTTTGACTGCGACGGCAAAGTAATAGCCAACGGCCATGCCAATTACCAATAAGGCTACACCAATTGCTATAAAACGTGCCTTAGCTTTCATTCTCTGTCCCTAACAATTAAGTATACAGAAAAATTCTGTATATCACCTCATATAACCGGGTTTTACAGATTTTTTCCAGTTTAAGAAAACACCTCATACCCTCAAATATCCAATGGGCTTTTCACAGACAAGCCCGGTTTGTTAAGAACATGAGCATAAATCATCGTAGTTGACACGTCCTTGTGTCCAAAATTTCCTGGACTGTACTTATATACTGGTTTGCTTTTAATAAGTGGGTTGCAAAGGAATGATGGAAAGTCTTTAATGATCCCCGTTATACCCACCCTTTTCTTTCTATTTTCCTGCTATTTCAATAACATGTCAAGAAAATTATCAAGCATTATAAATTTTCAATTTGTTCATGAAAAGAAACCCCGAACATTGAATAGATTTTTGTTTGTTTCAATATCCCACCCTCCCAACAAACATTTGCCGCCACAGTGGCGGCAATCATCAAACTTCATGTAAATCCAATATAGAAGCTGTTTTACATAATTCAGCTTTTTGAGAGAAATCAAGGAGGGTCAAATCTTTATTCTTGACATTGGGGAATTCATAAACAAGAAGGAAAAGAATTAAAGGCATTGTCTCTCGCAGAGTTCACAGAGTACGCAGAGAAAGGCAAATATATCTGTGAGCAGTATCGTGAGACGGACTGATCCTGCTCACACACTACGCCCCTCCGGTGCAGGAAGCTGGTACCATTTTACCCGCAGGGTGTGCGGGTTGCCGGAATGAATTATTCTCTAAATTCCGGCAAAAGCTATTTTAACTCTGCGATCTCTGCGTACTCGAACGACCGTAAGGGAGAGGGCGTGAGGAAAAAGAATTAAAATCATTAAAGGCGTTATCTCTCGCAGAGTTCGCAGAGTACGCAGAGAAAGGCAGGATATACTTGTGGCCATAATTGCGAGAAGGCTCAATTCTGTCCACATTCCATGCCCTTGTCAGGGCAGAAAGAAATTATACCCACAGGGCGTGTGAGATGAGACCTGAAGGCCTGACCAAGGAAATCCGTGAAACAGTTTCACAGATTTCTAAAATCTCTGCAAAGTAAATACAGACAATGTTCTACACAATATCATTTTTAAAACTGGTTTATAGAATATTAGGGTATTGTCATCAAAAAGTTTCGTGAAAATGAAAACAGATGTCTTTATTTCTGCCGGATTCGCATCAGCGGGAAGGCTGATGTAAATCCGGCTTGGAGTGGGCGACGGCATGGGAGAAATGCTTCAGATGTGGATGAGATGCAAGCCTTGCAGCCCGGAAACTATACTTTATGTATGTTGGAGGGCGCAAGGAGCGGCAGATCGCCGCAGATGAGTATTTCTTCCATGCCGTTGACCGTCAAAGAGAAACATTAAAAGAACGCGAAATTACATCAAGGGTTCCATCGTCAAGCAGGGATGGCTTTTTTCTGTGATATATGCAAGCACCTCATCTTCCGTTGTACCGACTGTCTCATCGGCGATCATATCCGGGAAATCAGGGAAGCCAAGTTCTTCACCCCTTGCCTTGAGGCGCTCATAAATTTCCTCTTTTAATCTCTTAGGCATCCAGACAATGCGTAAAAGCCCTCCGTCGCCCCGTAAAAATTTCCTCTGCGCTATGTTGTATTTGCTGTGACCCAGAAAACCGGGGGTCTGTGCTCCGCCACCCACAGAACCCGCAAGGGTTGTAAACTTCATCCCGCAGGGCGTCATTCCTGTAAAATCCCTGTCAACTGTCATAATGCCGTTGCACATGGGCATAATAGCCGCTATGCACTCGCAACATCCGCAGGTAGTCATGGGGTCATTCATGAGGCTGTATAAACTGACACTCTGCACCTTCTGCCTCGATGCTTTTATTACATATTCATTACACCCCTTGAACTGACCGTATTGTTCGTCAAGGCATTCACCTTTTTTGACGGGCTGGTTCGGTCCTTCCGGGTTTATCTCATAGGCGGCGCGGCAATCGAGCCAGTTATAGGCCCCGCATAATCCGGTACGCTCCGGGCTTATAATGCACACATGATCAGGCGCGAAAGACTGGCACAATATACAGGAATAAAATGTATCAATGGTCTCGTCCGTCATGCCTTCGATCCTGGCATCCCTGTGGTGATAGGATGCACGGGCAAGTTCAAGAACCTCCCGCACCTTCTCCTCATCCGTGTATATTTTAATCTGCACCTTGTCAAAGATTGCCCCGAAATCCTGATGATACTTTGCGTAAATAATTTTACCGATATGTTCGAGAGTAAAACCTTTTTCCACTGCCTGTTTAGATATGCGTATCCATGCTATATCCCTCTGGCCGATGTGCATGACACCCTGTGCCTGATTGATAAGATGGTGGTTCTGCCTCTCGAGAATCGGTTCAAAATCCTCCTGGAAGTTACGCCCTGCAACTTCTGCAATCATGGCAAAATGCAGCCTCGTTCCCGGCGTTACATCAGCCACATTCTTTCCGATGACTTCCACCTTTCCGTCTTCAACCTCTTCCATCCTTTTAGATGTTGTCCACTCAACGGCAATGGTCTTCCCGCCGCCCATCTCAACATAGATATCCTCGCCGCGCACCCTTTCGCCTTCAAATGCCGGGCCATAGGAAACAGGCACGGGAACCTTGGCAACCTGCACCTTCAAACCCCTTACTTCAACGGCCTTCTGCGTTATCTGGTCATGGGGGATATTGGAAACCACATGTTCATACGTACATATGCCTGTGGGCAGCACCTGCGGGATAGGCGTATCGGCAATCGTGGGGAATCCCCAGTTGATGGCCCCTGCCGCGTTGGCATACCACTCGTCGGTTACGTTGCCAAGGGCAAGGACAAAGGCGTATGTCCTGTCTTTGTTGTATATAAGGTTTTTTCTAAAATCACCGGGCTTTATACCGCCGAAAGCCATGGCAACACGGCATGCGAAACCGATGGCAAATACGGCTGCTGATATATCCGGGCCAAAGGATACAAGCCTTGTAGGCCAGCCGATCTGTGTACCTGACTCAACAAGCTGCTCTGAAAATGTTTTTCCTTCATGTTCAGCGCACATAAATACATAGAGGTTCTTCTCCTGAAGTTCAAGAGCAATCTTCGCGGCAGTCGCAGGATCTGGCGCTGCCCCGACAATGGCCGCGAAACCCGGCGCTGTGCCGTCTACAAACTCTACCCCTCTTTTCCTGAAGACTATATCGTTCGCCGCGCCGAGCCATATGTTGCCGTCGCTTATTTCTTCACTGTTCGACAGATAAAAATCCGGGTCTTCAAGATATCGTATGGATTCAATTATCTCTTCCGCAAAAAACGTGGCCATGCCCGCGTCAAGAGCCGGCGCAAGGTATGGAAGAGGTGTCTTTTCTTTTACCGGAGGCGGAATAATCCTTTTGCAGATATCGAGAATCTGCCTCATCTCCCCTATTCTGGAGACACCGATGCCTGTTATTGCATAGATGATAGGCAGATAGTAGGCTGTATTCGGAAACCCCACTTCATATCCGGGGCCGTACTTTTCCAGCGCCTCATTATATTTCTCCTCGGCCCTTTGATAGATTTTCTGCGCTCCTCTTATAGCCGCAGATGCGATAATCTTGGACATCTTAGCCCCCACACCGTAAAATCGATTTTCTAATGTTTTTGCTTTTCACTTTTCACCTTTTCATCTTTGATGCACTCATAAAAAGTTAAAAAACAGCCACTCCCGTGAATACCCTGAAGGGCACAAGCACTGGAGTCCAGAACACATTGAAATCACTGGATTCCCACTTTCGTGGGAATGACAAAACGACAGAAATACGACTTTTTACGAGTTCATTACTATTCACTTTTCACTATTCACTATTCACTATTTTTATACCAGCGCCCTTCTCATGGCCATATCGAAAAGCACCCGCTCTCTTGCTTTGTCAATCCCCAGGGCCTTTCTCTTTTTATCAATGTGGTCGATCATAAGATGGGCCGCCCTCACAGGATCGGCCTCGAATGCCCACATACCCCCGAACATATCCTCGTACTCTTCAAAAAGATGGCGGGTGACATTGTCACTCCCTGTTGTGGGCCATGTTGTTCCGAACACCGTATACACGCCTGAGGCCACAAAATACTGCCCGATGGCAAGGGCCTTTTCGCTCATCCATTCCGTCACAGCACCGGCAGCAGGCAGATCGCTGATATCGTCGCCGAGCCCTCCTTCCTTCACCATAGCAGTAGCG
>JAPLKC010000127.1 GCA_026388255.1 Pseudomonadota bacterium
AAACGGTTGAAGGACAATTTGCAGGAAAATAATGTGGATGTCCATTACTATAACGTAGAAACAGCGGATGGCCTTGCTGAAGCGACATTTTACCGGGTCCTGGCCCTTCCCACGATTCTTGTTGAAGACGAGATGGAAAAAGGGCTTGGAGAATGGAGGGGTGCTGTCCCCAAAGTGGAAGAGGTTTTGCATGTTGTGCAAGGACTATGATTTCCCGATAAAAGGTTTTATAGACACAAGCTTTATTGACTGGAAGGGGCAGCTTTCATCGGTGATATTCACCGGTGGATGCAACTTCAGGTGTCCCTACTGCCATAACAGCAGTATTGTGCTCCACCCTGAACGGATAGAAAACGTGCCCTTTAAGCATATCGCCGGCCACTTGAGGAAGTATAAACACTGGGTCGAGAGGGTGGTCATCACAGGCGGGGAACCTACCCTGAATAAGGGCCTCTCCTCCATAGCAGGACAATTAAAAAACGAAGGCATAAAGATTAAACTTGACACAAACGGGTCGTCACCGTCTGTTGTAAAAGGCCTTGTCAACGACGGACTGATCGATTATATCGCTATGGACATGAAAGGTCCGATAGAACAATATGAAAGGTGGTGCGGTGTTGGCGTTGATACAAAGAAGATTGAGGAGAGCATACAGTTCATTTTAGAAGGAAATGTAGATTATGAGTTCAGGATGACCGTTGTACCGTTCCTGCACAGGGAAGAAGACGTATATGCCGTGGCTGATTACATCCGGAATGCAAAAAAATTCTTTATTCAGGAATTCAAACCTAATAACACATTAAACCCCGCATTTTCACACATCAAACCCTTCTCACCTGAGAAGATGCAAAAAATAAGGCAGAACGCGTCGAATCGATTAAGTATCGCCAGCCAGGATTTACAGATCAAAAAAGGCTGAATGCTGTAAGGCTACCGGGTTTTGTGGCTACTTGCCTGTCCAGAACCAGTGTATTGAGTAAATGGTCAGAACAACAAGAACGGCGAGAGCGGTAATGATGGTTTCCCATTCCCACCGGTGGAGCTTTACTGTTCTCTTCCAGCCGCAGTTATTGCAATGTAATACCCTCCTTCCGAAAAATTTGAGAAACCATTCCCTTGGGTGCCATCTCTCGCTCTGCATCAATTTCGATTGACCGCATGACGGGCAGGGGGGAGAAGAGGACAGGAATACAAGAATGTCAGACAGGGAATTGATCCTTTCTGAAGCAGTATAGAGGTCCCTTCCTATATCGGTGAAGTCGGCAAAAAAATTAACAGAGTCCATTTTATAGCCTTTTTTTATCGATGCTTTTAATTTCCCTTTCAGATGCTTTTCCGTACCATCAGGGGGCATAGCTGTATCCTTTGTTCCAGGTACCATGTTCACACATCAAGGTATCCCATCCGGGTCTGCATGTCAATGCAGTATTGAAGGTATTCTCTGACAACCTTTTTTGGATGATAGGCGCCTGAATGGCCATCACATAGCATGTCTGCATTGACACCGAGTAACTTGTCCATGGATTTTACCCATGCAACGGGGTCGCAATCAAATTCTTTAAGCAATGGCGCCGCGATATCCTGCACAAAAAGGCTTCTTTTCCCGCCAATGTCGAGATAAAGCGAGATAGACCCTGGTGAATGGCCGGGTGTATGCAGCCAGACTATTTGCTGAGTGCCACACGGGATGTTACCTTCTTCGCCATAAAGTTTTTTATCAATGGGAAGCGACTGGAAGTCGATTTCGAAACAGAAGGCTGCGGTGAGGCGGGGATCGGCCCTCTCAACAATTTCAGCGTCGAGGTTGTGCATGATGAGACTGCTGCCGAAATGGGATCTAAAAAGGTGTGCACCACCGGCGTGGTCCACGTGGCAGTGGGTAA
>JAPLKC010000128.1 GCA_026388255.1 Pseudomonadota bacterium
TTGGATAGAGCATCTTGAATGGATTCTCTGGTTGGCGGTTTTTTAACAACAACAAATGCCCCAAGAGACGTCACTTCTGTAAGTAACTCCGGATTAGTCTCTGACGAACATATAATGACAATGGCATTGGGATCAACTTTTATAATCTCTTTGAGACACACCGTACCGTTCATATTCGGCATATTGATATCCAGAAATGTTACATCCGGCTGAATGCTTTTGAATGTTGCCAACCCTGCAGCTCCGTCTTCGGCTTCATAAAAGTCGTACTCTTCAGCCCTTGGAATGCAACTCTTAAGAATTCTCCGTGCTACAGCAGCATCGTCAACAATTAAGATTTTTTTTATCATATTATTTATGTTCCTCCTTTACCATACACTCGGGTACTACCATTGTCAAGATAGAAAATGATAAAAAATGAATGTAAAATATTTCCTCAGTTATTGTTTAAAAATCTTTTTCTGCCGCCCGCTTGCGCTCGACAACTGCGGACAACGGCAGACAAAAAAATGGATTTACCATTTGCCCGTCCGACATTGGCAGGACAGAATATTGCTTCTGTCCTGCATTTGTCCGAGCTTGTCCGCGGCTAAAAATATATTTGCTTTGTGGTGTTTTTCTTAATAACTGAGAGATTACAATTATTGTCAATAAAATTAGCGGGGTATACCCTTAGCCTATCATATGGCACAGAATAGTATCGGTAATGCATATTAAATGATGTTTAACCGGCCAGATCTGAAATAGGTCTGGCCGGTTTATCTTGAGATACTGAAGATTGGCCTTTTTGACCGCTATAAAAGTTATACCGGTATGACTTTTTTGGGATGGGGATAATTCTGCACCTCCTGTTGCCATTAACCAAGATTGTAACCAGCGAACAGTTTCTGTATTTGATGGCGATGAAGATAATTTCCAGTTCATGGGATTTTATAATTCCATTTTTACAGGTTTGATTATCATTGCCCTTTTCCGGTACTTATATTCCAGATGGATCGTCTATAATCGTGATGATTCATGAGTTATAGATTATTCACTTGGAAAGTATTATTCGGCAAAGATTTAGTATGAGAGTTGGATGTATATCGGCAAAGTTTCTATCGCTTACAGATTTTTCGCAGATACAATTCAAACAAAATGAACAGAGTTGACTTGACCTATTTTTCAATGAATGCTAATTCCCCAGGATTCTGCCGGTATCTCTATTTCTCAAACAATATCAAAATCTTCCCCATATCTTTTTAACATCACGTGTTCGTAAGCTGTTTAATAGTGGTGAAAACAAAACTGTAACATCTCAAAATCATATACTTCTTTACCAGATTGCCTATATTTTAGGCTTTATAAAAATTCTTGAAATTACAGGTTGTTAACGTTGTCTTACAAGATAAACCTCTTTTATCTCCATTTTCATATATTTAGTAATATCTGCATGTTACAGATGCAGTGATTTTCACAATCTATAAACTGGCGATATTTAAAGGTTTGCAAAGTGGCCTTAAAAGAGATAAAAAAAGAGGTTTTGTTAGCGGCAGAAAATTGCAGATAGTTCAAGGAATTTGTATTGATATTTTAAGGAGTTGATGTGCAGATAGAGTTTTGCCGGTACTTCTATTTCAGAAGATGTGGTGATGATATGTTGAAAACATTGTCCATAGGAATATACCAATGGGAAAGAGATTCGGCAGAGATTCAGGTAATAGAGATTTTGCCGATATTATCAGGATTTAAATCGTAACCCAGCAAATAACATTTTTAATTGTAATAAAATATCTTGTCTGGGATAATCTAAAAAATCATAATGGTTGTACCATGAAAAAGATATTTATCTCCTTTATTCTCCTGTGCTGTGTCGTATCTATTGCTTTTGGGCAAGCAAACGGCAATTTACAACTCCATTTTATCGATGTGGGCCAGGGTGATGCAGCAATTCTAATCTCACCCGAGGGTGAAACTGTGCTCTTCGACAATGGTGTAGCAAAATATTGCGATATGCCTGTTTCGTATTTACGGGAATTGGGTATTACAAAAATGGATTACCATGTGGCAAGTCATTATCACGATGATCACATTGGATGTACTTCTGAAGTTCTCGATGTTTTTCCGCTAAAGATCGCAGCATATGATAGGGGCCATACCTATGCAACCAATGTTTTTAGGAGATATGAAAAGATAATTGGTGTGAAAGGAAGAACAGCCATACCCGGTGACACTATAACCATGGATTCTACAACAACCGATCCAGTAACTATCAAGCTTGTGGTTTCAAACGGTGACGGAATAAATACGACAAACGAAAATGATTTAAGCTTGGTCTCTGTAATCAGTTTTGGTAAATTTGATGTTTTAATGGGTGGCGACCTCAGTGGGTTTAATACAGATAATTATAAGGATATTGAAAGTTCTGTGGCAAGCAAGGTTGGACAGGTAGAAGTATACAAAGTTCATCATCATTGCAGCAATTACAGCACAAATGACAAATTGCTATCGATCATAAAGCCGAAGATAGGCATTATTTCAGCTTCAGGTATAATCGGAAGGAATCACTCTTTATCCAGTTCTTGCCGGTAAAAATGCTCCTTTCTCGTTTTCCTCCTATAGAAAAAATGGGAATGGAGAATCTGGAGAACATGAGGATGTATTTTCTGAGATAGAAGTTTATCGGCAGAATCATAAATTGAAAACTGAAAAAGGTGATGTGATGCTGTGTGGATATCGTGTGGTACATCTGCCAATTCCAGTAAAGTGTATTCGGAGTATATGAGATTTTTATATACGCTATTGATATATATCTGCATGTCATGTATAATCTTAATGTGATTAAATCATTTAAGGATAAAGAGACTGAGAATATTTACAATCAGAACAGATCAAAGAAATTTCCAAATGAGATTCAATCACGGGCTTTGAAAAAGCTTATCATGATAGATAATGCCTTATCTGAAGACGATTTACGAGTTCCACCGGCAAATAACTATGAACATCTGAAGGGTGCCAGAAAAGGTGAATGTTCAATTCGGATAAATGATCAGTGGCGCATATGTTTTCTTTTCGAGAACAGTGATGCCTACGAAGTGGGTATTGAGGACTACCATTAAGGAGGGATTTATGGATAAGAATACAGACCGGATACCAACGCCTACGGTTGGAGAGATCTTAAAAGAGGAATTCCTCGAACCATTAGGCCTGACTGCATACCGTCTTGCAAAGAGTTTAAATATATCGACTACGACGGTATTAGATATACTGAATGGAAAAAGGAAGATAACCGTAGAAACAGCTTTGAGGCTATCTAAATATTTTGGTAATTCTGCAAAGTTTTGGTTAAATTTACAGAATGATATTGATTTGAGGATTCGTGCAGAAAGACCGCACAAAGATATCGATAAAATCCGCCCATTGCAACTAACGGCTTAGCAGCCACAATAAGGGTTTGGCAACAATTTGAGGAAAAATAGGCCATTTGATTGTAGGTATTGTTGAGTTTTTTCATTATTTTGTTCGCTTTGAAAGTTTGATTTTGTTTATAGCTTCCAAAGTTTCACAAAAAAGCAATAAAATGCACGCTCGCTTTCGCATGGCAATAAATATCTCTTGTGTTTTTTCGATGGTTCTCTGCTATAATCAAATATAGATATATTGATGGAGCCTAACATAATGTGTTTGTTTTCATCACCCCCCCCCGAATCTTTTTCGCCTGTTACAAAGCGCGAGAATTGAGAGGAGTCAGGATATGACAGAGATAAATAATACCGGCAAAGCGGAAACAAAACACCGAATCCGTCATCCGAGACTGAAAGGTCTGCACCCGTTCTTTACCCAGTGGCTGATTCTCGGCATGACGCTACTGGCATTGGGCGGTGCCATGAGCTATCTTCTCGCCGAACAGCACAGCCTCATCGAAGCACAGGAGCGGGTGCAACTGGCCAACCTGGCCAAGGTGCTGGATGTAAATCTGGGGCACCAACTGGATGCGACCAATCGGGCGCTGGTGGGTATTCGCGATGATCTTCCTTACTGGAAAACGAAGCATGACGGCAAATCACAAACCAACCGGCAACTGCGGGTCATAAGCGACGCTATGCCGGGGATACGAACTCTACAAATACTCAATGCCGCAGGCATCGTCATGGCCTCAAACCGAGAGGAGATGATCGGCCACAATTTCGCCGGGCGGGACTATTTCAAGACTCCGCACCAACATCCGGACCCGGCCATGCTTTATGTCTCTCCGCCCTTCAGGACCGCCCTCGGGGTCTTTGGCATGAACCTGGTGCGGGTGGTGACCGGTCCTAAAGGCAAGTTTGCCGGCATTGTCACTGCGACCCTCGATCCCGAATATTTTACCGTCCTTCTGGAATCGGTTCTCTACACGCCAGACATGAGAGCTTCTGTGAACCACGGCGACGGTAAGGTTTTCCTGATAGTACCGGATCGCAAGGATGTTGAAGGCATAGACCTGGCCAAGCCCGGCTCCTTTTACACCCGTCACGTCGAAAGCAAGCAGGCTGCCAGTCTGTTCAAGGGGCTCGTTGTCGCCACCGGCGATGAGCGCATGATAGCCATGCGCACCGTAAAGAGTGATAAATTCATTGCGGACACATCTCTGATGGTTGCCGTCTCTCGTGACCTGTATGCCATCTTCGCCACCTGGCGTCACGCGGCCTTTGTGCAAGGAGTTCTCTTCGGGGTACTGGCTCTGGCGGCAGTTTTAGGCTTGTATAGTTATCAGCGCCGGGAACAGAAATTTGCCGACACAGAAACCGGTTACGTAGCCAAACTGCAGGAGAACGAGACCGAGCTACAGGCAATCTTCGATACAGTAGGAACGGGGATTCTCATCATCGATAAGAACACTCAGATCATTATTGAAGCTAATCAGACTACCATAGAAATGACCGGACTGCCCAAAGAGAGAATTATAGGACAGATCTGCCACTCATTGGTTTGTCCTGCTCAGGCAGGTAAATGCCCGGTCAAAGATCTTGGTCAAAGCGTTGATCACTCTGAACGTAAGCTCCTTTACGCTGATGGACGCCAAAAAGACATCCTGAAAACCGTTTATCCTATTACCATCAAGGGAAGGGATTGTTATCTTGAAAGCTTTATTGATATTTCCGACCGCTTGTTGGCAGAGGCGGCGCTGCGGACCCAAAATAAAACATTCTCGCAAGTTTTAAACGGCCTCGATGCCCTCGTTTACGTAGTTGATATGAAAACCTATGAGATCGTTTTCATCAACGCATACGGGCAACACATATGGGGCGATATTAAGGGTAAAATCTGTTGGCAGACGATCCAGACAGGCCATGCCAATCCCTGTAAATTTTGCACAAACAGTCAGCTCGTTGGGCCAGATGGGAACCCGACAGAGGGTGTTGTCTGGGAATTTCAGAACACTGTCACTAAACGGTGGTACGATTGTCGGGACAGGGCCATTTATTGGCCTGATGGTCGTATTGTCCGTATGGAAATCGCCACCGATGTCACTGCCCGCAAACTCGCCGAAGACCAAATCAAATCCCTCCTCTCCGAAAAGGAAATCCTACTTAAAGAGGTACACCACAGGATCAAGAACAACATGAACGTGATCGTGAGTTTGTTGTCTCTCCACGCAGATACGCTGCATGACCCGTCAGCCATTGCCGCACTTGAGGATTCGGGAAGCCGCGTCCGTAGTATGATGATTTTGTATGATAAACTCTACCGGTCTGCCGATTTTAGAGAAATATCGACAAAGGAATACCTCACCTCTCTGATTGAAGAAATTGTAAACAATTTTCCCAACCGGGGATTGATAACCATTAAAAAACAGATTGACGACATTATTCTTGACGCAAAGACCTTATCCCCTGTCGGTATCATCCTTAATGAGTTGCTTACAAACATAATGAAACACGCCTTTGTCGGCAGAGACAAGGGAGCAATAGGGGTATCCCTTTCTATAAAGGATAATCACGCAACCCTCATTGTACAGGATAACGGCATCGGTATTCCTGAACCGAATGATATGGCAACTTCCACCGGGTTCGGGATGCAGCTTGTCGGTATATTAACAGAACAGCTTGAAGGGAACATGACGATAGAGCGGGAGAACGGAACAAAGTTTATTCTGGAATTTGAGGTATGATGGATAACATGGCTGGAACCAGAAAATATGCCAATCCTCTTTTTAAGTAGGGACGCTACCAAGGAATTTACTTTGAAAAAAATCATAAACTATCTACCCTTTTTTGCCTTATTTCTCCTGCCTTTATTGTTTTATCCTGCTATTGATACATCAGACTGGAGAAGCAGCAGCGATGTACACGTTCTTTTTGAATTTGCGTCATCACTGCTCGCCATAACGGCAGGAATAATGGTTCTGCTCCATTTTTTTACAACAGGCCGCTGGTTCTTTTTAATTATTTCAATCGGATTCGTTCAAATAGGTACTGAAGAGTTTGTTCACGCTGTATTTTCTTTTGACAGGATTTGGCCGGCAATATCCCAGACTTTTAGATTAGCCATTTCCACGACCTGGTTAACCGGACATCTTCTCCTGTTAATATCGCTCTTCATCGCTCTTATTTTTGGAAAAAAAGAAGTCGTTCCAGCAAAAAGGGGACTAAATGCTGTTGTCTATAACGTTATCGCTCTCATTTTTGCAGCCTCCGTTGCGTTATTAATTTTTATTTCTCCATTCCTTCCACATTTTGTTCAACTTGGTTCGACTACCAAAAAACTTATAGAGCTTTTGCTCGCACTTTTATACTTTGTCGCTTTTTTATTTTACTCCAATATCTACGCAAAACAACAATCCGGTAGTCCCCTTCTTTGGAGTATCATCGCTTGCATTATTTTTCAGGTTTTGGCTCATATCTTTGTTTTTGATGCTCAGGTCTTCTACGATTCACATTGGGATACAGCTCATCTAATAGTATTTCTCAGCTATTTTTTCCCGATCTTTGGTGTTTGGGGCGAAACCCTTAAATTACACAGGTCTGCTCAAGCGCAAGTAACTGACGACGAATGCGGCAGATACGTGCGTTGGAACGCCTATCAGCGCGATGAAATTGTTGGCAAGTCGGAAGACCAGGTCGCGGGCACGAACGCGGCAGATACTATACACCCGGACGACCGAGTGCTAATCGGATCGAAAATCGCGAATGTATTGAGAAGCGGTATTGAGGAGAGTGTGGAAGGTCGGGTTCTTCTGCGCGGCGGGCCATCATTCAGATGGCTCCTGATGACGGGCCGGCAAATAACGATCGATGACAGACCGTTCCTTGTGGGTATTGGTATTGATATTACTGAACGCAAGCAGGCCGAGGAAGCCCTCAAGGCCTCCCTCCGTGAAAAGGAAGTTCTCCTCCAGGAGATCCAGCACAGGGTGAAGAACAACCTCCTCGCCATCTCGGGTATCCTTGCCCTCCAGTTGGACCGGATAAAAGACGATGAGTCAAAGGACGCCTTCATCACAACCATGAACAGGATCAACGCAATGACAAGGATACATACCAGACTCTATCAGTCAGAAGACTATGCTCTCATTAATTTCAAGGAGTATATGGAGGAACTCCTCCTGGAGCTTTCCCGTTCATATGGGTTTCCACATGAGAACATAATAACAAATATTCAAGACATCTCCATTGACGTCAATACTGCAATCCCCACAGGCCTCATATTGAACGAACTTGTCAGCAATGCCATGAAGCACGCCTTCCCTGACAGGGACAACAGAAAGATTACAATCACCATGTCCAAAGAGGACTCCCGCATCACTCTTGCCATCTCCGATAACGGGATCGGAGTCCCTTCCAATATTGACTTTAAAAACACAGAATCAGTAGGGCTTTCTCTGCTCGGGCAACTGGTGGAGCAGATCAACGGCAGTATGGAATTAATAAGAGATAACGGTACTCGATTCATAATCACTTTTTCAGTTGATCAGGAGAAAACACAATGAATGAACAGGAGCAGAAGACCATCCTGCTGGTAGAAGACGAGGCGTTGATCGCTGTCATAGGGAAACAGACATTAAAAAAACACGGCTTCAATGTCATTATTGCCGCCAGCGGAGAAAAGGCCATTGAGATTGCACAAACCACCCCGGATATTGACCTCATCCTTATGGACATCAACCTCGGTAAAGGAAGGATGGATGGTACAGAGGCAGCAGAGATCATCCTCAAAGAGAGAGCCATTCCTGTCCTCTTCCTCTCCAGCTATACCCAGCCCGAAGTAGTTGAAAAGACAGAACGGATCACTTCCTACGGGTATGTAACAAAGGACTCCGGCCATACGGTTCTTATTGCATCCATAAAGATGGCCTTCAAGCTATATGAAGCACACCAGAGGCTGAAAGAAAGAGAGGGGGTGCTACGGGAGAGCGAGGAGAAATACCGTTCTATCTTTGAAAATGCTGTCATGGGAATTTTCCGAACCACTCCGGATGGTCATTATTTGAGTATCAACCCTGCCGGAGCTAAAATGTACGGTTATAAATCGCCAGAAGAAATGATACAGTCGGTCACTGACATGGCTCATCAGATATATGTTCACTCCGAAGACAGAAACCGGTTGAAAGAACTGGTAGAAAATAATGGATTTGTTGAAGGCTTTGAAGCAGAGCATTACAGCAAAGACGGAAGCACAATATGGGCCTCCGTGAATACACGTGTTATACGTGATAATTCGGGCACCATACTCTACTATGAAACCACTTCTGAAGACATTACCTCCCGAAAGCAGGCGGAACAGGCGCTGCAAGAAAGCGAATTACATTATCGTTCTCTTATCGAATGCTCAAGCGATGCCATTTTCTGTGTAGATGAGAATGGAGAGTACAAATTTACAAATCATCTATTTGCATCAACCTTCGGGGAAACACCGGATTATTTTATTGGAAAAACTTTCTGGGATATTTATCCTAAAGAGCATGCAGATTATCGTTACGAAGCAACGAAAAGAGTGTTTCTTACCGGCAAAAGCGAGTCTTTGGAGGTCGAAGTTCCTTTGCCGGATAAAACTTTGTATTTTTATGCTACAGCTAACCCCATAAAAGATGAAACAGGTAAAGTAATATTAGTACTGACTCATGCAACTGACATTACCGAACGCAAGAGAATGGAGGAGTCTCTGAAGGAAAGGGAGAAAAGATTCGCTCTTGCGATCGACGGCACCGGTGCTGGCCTTTGGGATTGGGATATGGTGAAAGCTCAGGTTGTGTATTCTCCGCAATGGAAAAGGATGCTCGGATATGAAATTCATGAAGTCGAGGATACGTTTTCCGGATGGAAAAACCTTTGGCATCCGGACGATTGCGCAAATATCGAAAAAGCGCTCCAGGACTACCTCGCGGGGGAAACCGATCATTATGAAATCAGACACCGGCTGCGTCATAAAGATGGCGACTGGCGGTGGATTCTCACACGTGGCGACATTGTAAAAGATGCACAGGGGAAACCTATCCGCTGGGTTGGGACTAATATTGACATCACCGAGCACAAACAGGCCGAGGAGGAGCTTAGACAACAAGCAACTGCTATGGAGGCTTCGATGGATGGTATTGCCATCCTTAACGAAGATCAAAATTATGTTTATTTGAACGAAGCTCATGCAAGAATCTATGGTTACAGTACATCTGAAGAATTAATAGGAAAATCGTGGCAGGTACTCTATGATGAAGATGAACTGCAAAGATTTAATCAACATATTATGCCCGAATTTAGCCAGAAAGGACAGTGGCAAGGGGAGGTAAGGGGAAAGAAGAAAGATGGAAACACCTTCCCGCAGGAGGTATCATTAACGGCATTGGATAACGGTGGGTTAATTTGTGTTGCCCGCGACATCACCTCCCGCAAGCAGGCTGAGAAGGCTCTCCTGCAGGCCGAAAAAAAATACCGTTCCATCTTCGAGAACGCCGTGGAAGGTATCTTCCAGACCACGCCGGAAGGAAGATACATTTCTGCAAACCCTGCCATTGCAAAGATCTTCGGATATGATTCCCCACAGGAACTCATGGAGCAGATCACCGATATCGGCAGTCAGCACTATGTGAATCTGCAAGACCGGGAAATATACAAAAGTACCCTTGAAGTGGGAGGGGTTATCAGGGGATTTGAGGTACAGCTCATCAACAAAGACGGAAACACTATATGGGCATTCATAAGCGCCCGGGTGGTCAAAGACGATGGAGGTTCGGTCATTTGCTATGAAGGGACGGTGGAGGACATCACCGCCCGCAAGCAGGCAGAAAAGGCGCTGAAGCAATCAGATGCCCGCCTGTCCAACATTATTGAGTTCCTTCCTGATGCTACCTTTGTGATAGACCTTGAAGGGAAAATTATTTCATGGAACAGGGCCATCGAAGAGATGACCGGTTTTCCCGCAGAAACAATGCTTGGCAAGGGCGACTATGAGTATGCCATACCCTTCTATGGAAACCGGCGTCCTATCCTCATCAACTTCTTATCCTCATGGGACGAGGATATTGAAAAACAGTATTCCTTTATACGCAAGGAAGGTGACATGCTCTTCACGGAAACCGACATACCAAGCGTGCGTGGACAAAAAAGGACTCTTTGGGCCGCGGCGAGTCCTCTTCATGATGATTATGGAAACATCATCGGGGCTATTGAATCTATCCGTGATGTCACTGACCGTAAGCAGGCTCAAGAGTCGCTCAAAGAGAGTGAGGATCGCTACCGGCGGATAACCGAGGGGTTGAGCGACTATCTCTATACTGTGCTCATCCATGATGGGCATGTTGTACAAACGATACACAGCCCGGCTTGCGAAGCGGTGACCGGATACACAGCAGAAGAGTTTGCCTCCAATCCTTATCTTTGGATTGACATGGTTCCGGAGCAGGAACACGCTATGCTCAACGAACATATTAAACGTGTTCAGTCAGGAGAAAACTTGTTTCCTATCGAACATCACATCATACGAAAGGACGGAAACATTATCCGGGTGATTGATACTCCTATCACAAAGGTTGACTCCCAGGGGGTACTCATATCGTATGACGGGGTTATCAAGGACATCACCGAGTTAAAGCAGGCCGAGGAGGAAAAACGAATCCTGCAGGAGAGGCTGCAACAGGCAGATAAAATGGAGGCCATCGGCACCCTTGCCGGCGGCATTGCCCATGACTTCAACAATCTGCTCATGGGGATTCAGGGATATGCTTCCCTGACATTAATGGATACTGATCCGTCCCATCCCAATTATGAGCGGCTGAAAAGGATTGAGGAACAGGTTCAGAGCGGGGCGGATTTAACAAGACAACTGCTGGGGTTTGCCCGAGAGGGAAGATATGAGGTGAAACCCGCCGATATGAATGATATTCTTAAAAAGACCTCTTCCATGTTCGGCAGAACCAAGAAGGAAATCACCATCCATCGGAAATATGGGAAAGATCTCTTTACCGTGGAGGTTGACCGGGGGCAGATGGAGCAGGTGTTCGTGAATCTGTATGTGAATGCCTGGCAGGCCATGCCTGGGGGCGGAGAACTCTATCTGGAGACTGAGAATGTTCTTCTGGATAATGAACAAACTTTTCCTTATGCTGTCAAGCCCGGGAACTATATCAGGATATCCATGACGGACACCGGCGCAGGCATGGATGAAAAGACACGAAAGCGGATATTTGATCCCTTCTTTACCACAAAGGAGATGGGAAGAGGAACAGGACTGGGGCTTGCCATGGTCTATGGGATCATCAAGGGGCATAACGGTTTTATCAATGTAGACAGCTATCCCGGTCACGGGACAACATTCACTATCTACCTGCCGGCTTCAGAGAAGGAGGTAGTGAAAGAAAAAACAACAACCGGGACAATCGCAAGGGGCACAGAGACGATCCTGCTGGTGGATGATGAAAAGATGGTTCTGAAAGTAAGCAAGGAACTACTGGAGTCCATGGGGTACCAGGTCTATACAGCCGGGAGTGGTCAGGAGGCGATTGTTGTTTACATGGAGAAAAGAAACGAAATTGACCTGGTTATTCTGGACATGATCATGCCGGGGATATCGGGAGGAGAAACTTTCGATCGTCTCAAGGAGATCAACCCGGATATCAAGGTTGTTCTTTTCAGCGGGTATAGCATCAACGGACAGGCCCAGGAGATTATGGATAAAGGATGCAACGGGTTCCTCCAGAAGCCCTTTCGTATTGAAATGCTATCCAACAAGATCAGGGAGATGCTGGACATGGAATGAGTACCTTGCATGCATCCATCTGAACCCTGTGTTAGCACAAGATGTATCAGCAAAAAAGTGATATAAATGCCTCTCTTTCGAGTGGTAATAAATATTTTACAAAATCTATTAAGCTATTGACTTGTAGTCAACCAGTTATCATCTCTCCACTCACATAATTTGTTCTTCTCGTCAGCATGGCAAATATAGTCCGTATCAGTTTATGTGCTGTGGCAAATAAAGCCTTTTTAAATGGGGACTGCTCAGGAAAGTGGCAACACTCTCTTAACCCAAAAAATGCATTCACAGTTCCCGCACCTGTAGTATAAGGCCCTTCAAGGTTTTTCCTCACTTCTTGTCATAATGACTACTACTGGTACGGTTTTTTGACCCACCTCCGGTTTCAGCCTATTCAGGTGCTCCCAACTGCAGTGCAGTTGGGGTCGAACCTCGGAAGGTAAAGACTGATGCGGGTAAACAGATAAGAGAGCTTTGCCCGTACCTTCCTGCTTTGTGCCGATATCCGGAGAACGGTGTCTCTCCCGTCGCTTCCCATTTGAGCAGGGAGCACAAAATACTTGTATCGTATGGTCTTGAGACGCTGGGTCTTCTCTTTCTTCCCGAGAAACTCATGTCTGAAGAGTAGAAAGAGGTTATAGACAAGGACTCTCAAGACCATAGCCGCCTCTACTGCATAGAATTTCTTCATCGAAAAGCCGCCCAGGGCAAAATCTTCTTTCAACTCTTTGATGGTGTTCTCATCGTTTGCCCTGGGCTTGCACATGGTCCACACGTCATAAGGCGGTTCTTTTGAATTAGTGATCCATGCGCTGAAGCGATAGTCTCTTATGAAAGTCTCGTTGGCAAACAAAGGCAGTGTTTTCCCCATCGCCTTTCTTCTCCGGGTGATATCCTGCCTGACCACTATGTACCGTCTCTCCTTTCCCCAGAGAGGATGCATAAAGGAGAACTCTGATACAGAAAGTCCTTTCGCAATTTCCTTCCAGCCGACAAGAGAGTAAATCTGCCGCTGGAGGGGTCTTATGAGTCTCACCGCAATGATGTAGGTAAGGTGTTCTTCCTCAAGTCTTTCAATGAACTGCTTCAGGTAGAATCCGCTGTCCGCAATGACGCCGAGTACCCTGATGCGGTCGCAGATGCGGGCATGGGAGTCAGCGAAGAAGGCAACGATATTATTCCAGGAGGCAACGTTGCCGGAGCGGTTCCAGAGGTGGATCACGTACTTACTCCTGTTGAGAAAAGCGAGAAGAGGATTGTGGCTTGGCCTGCCGTGCTTGGCAGGGTTGTATCCCTTTTTCGCACCCTCCTGCTCTCCGTAACGGGTAAGAACGCTGGAGTCGAAGGTGAGCCAGTCTTCCCGAATCGTCTCCCAGGGGATAAGTTGCGTAAGATACGCCCACACGTTGCGGGACAGTGCATCTGCCGTTTTGATAGTTTTGAGTTTATTGAACATCCGGGTAAGGGTCGTGGCAGCATCGGGCAGTCGCTTGACCCCGAATATCTTTGCGAGGACTTCCTTGTTGCCGAGGTATACAAGGTGAGAAAATCTGTCAGCACCGGCATACACCATGGCAACGAAGGCAATAGCCTTTCCGTATATCCCCATGCCGTTCGGGGAACATTCCGTGATCGGCATCGCCTTCTCAATCATCTCTGCAAAGCCGATCCGCTCAAAGAATGCTGCGATAAGCGCAAAGCCTCCATATGCAGTCATCTTCTTCTTGGTAAAGGTAATTCTCGCTTTGTTTGTCTGAGATATCGTGGTAGAATTCTTCTGCATCTTTTTGTTCCTCCTTTCGTATAGGGTTGGTTGCCGGCAAGTAATTGATTCTACTGCGAAAGGAGGATTCTTGTTAAGGGTTAATTGAGGGCAAATGCATTATTTGGGTTAACAGTTATACTGATCGTTGTAACTATCGTGGCAGGTTTTATAGGACTGGGATGGTGGCAGTCACGCCCTCGTAAAGAGGATAACGTGATAAAGCCAACAGAACAGAAATAACGCTGGGGCAGACGGAAGAATGGGTTTATGCCCATTTTTCTTTTTGTTGTATATCATGTGAAAATAATAAAAGTTTTGTAGCGGCACAAAATCATCTTTCAGATCATGTGCCGCTATCTCTTACAATTCTGTAATAGAAATATTGAGATGTTCTGATAACCACTTTGCAACAATATGTCTGTGACGGAACTTTCCAGGTATTTCCCAACATAAGAGAATTGCATCATGACCTAAATCTTGATAAACTTTTTCCGGGTTGAAATTATTCAATACAGGTACCTTACACGGAAACAGATTGTTATCAAGCCATAACAAAATATGTCTTGAATAAAAAAGAAGATTCTCTATAATTTACATATGTCCTTCTGGAAAACGTTAAAATGGTAAGTCGGTTCAACATTTGACATTGGCTATATTTCCTCCATGTCGAATTTTATATGTATTTGAGCATATATGCTGTGGCGAAGAGAAGGTCAACTAAATCACGGGGAGGTCATATGGCTAAGCTCAGGGCAAAGGTAGGGTCAGGAGAAGTGGGACGCTTTGACCAAAGAAACACGATGTATATGCGGCCAAGGGATCCGGAAAAATCGGATGCCCGAATACTGGATATCGGCAAGCGCCATTACAGCGTGAAGCACTTCGGCAAAACACCGGGCTACACCATGAGGGATTGGGCCTTCAG
>JAPLKC010000129.1 GCA_026388255.1 Pseudomonadota bacterium
CGATACCTATATATACTTTCCTACCGGACAACACTTTTACTGATTCTGTAGATACTCTTTTCATTTAGAGCCTCCTCTATTTTTTTCACAAGTATATCAAATACCTGTGAGAGGGCGAACAATCTATCATAGTATCTACAACATCAAAAAGTATTATCAGACTCATACTGCCCTTTTTACGTCTTTACAACTCCGAGCATTTTGTAAATTATCTCGTCATCCTTTCTCCAAAACGTTCAAAATGGATCCGGACAGCCTAAATTCGGCTGATAAAGTTTGATGAAAGCATATCAATTTTATGCGAAGCATGAGCATGGAACAGGGATTGCCGGTGTATCACAATCCCTGTTCCCGTATTATATATCCGCTGTAATCCGCATTTATCCCTGTTACACAAAAAGAATCTGTGGCCTGAAGAGTAGATGCCGGTTATGAAGTTCCATAGTTTTGAAGAGGCAGAAAGATCCTTGTGGTGTTTCAACCCAACGCCGGATTATTATAAAAGGGTTTCCGTTTTTTTTGAGTTGTTTTGCAGATTGTCCCAGCCCTCTTATCCAAAGGGTATTTTAAATATCAGTGCATTGATGATGCCAACCAACAGAAATTTGAATGGAACATCTCCTGTGCAATGCAGAAAAGATAACGGCAGCAAGATGCTTCCAGGTAAAAACATAATACTCACCGGCGAATATATGATCGTAAAAAGTGAAAAGGCCGAAGTTGCGAAGATAGAAAGTTGAGAAGTTGGGAAGATAGGGGAAGGGTGAAAAGATTAGTGAAATGTATAAAGGACAAGATAGGGGGTTAGATTGAAAGAAACAATTGGTGTAATCGGTTTATGGCACCTCGGATGTGTTTTATGTAGAAAAGCATCAGACTCGATTCCGGGAGAAGATGAAGGAAATTGATTTTTTTGCCAAGGCAAAGTATGGCTGCCCCCCGATTATTTTTCTTGACATTCCATCCTGATGGTGTAACAATCGTAGGTAAGATTTATACTTATTATGAAGAGGTATAATATGCCAAACACTGCCCGCAAATTGAACTTCCTCATTGAGGAAAGCGTTTGCAGAGATCTTGAAAGTCTCGTTCCTGCCGGAAAGCGCAGCAGGTTGGTTAACGAGGCTCTGCGTAAAGAACTGGAG
The DNA here is from genome assembly GCA_026388255.1 of Pseudomonadota bacterium. NCBI lineage: Bacteria > Pseudomonadati > Pseudomonadota > Pseudomonadota bacterium. The sequence goes on from JAPLKC010000129.1 coordinate 1,146, forward strand.
TTGCTGCGCCGTAAATTGGCTGTTGAACAGTTGCTCGCTTCTTCGCCTTGTCAAGGCGGCTATTCGCATGCCGATATTCTTGAATGTCTTGCCAAAGACAGGGCGTCGCACTGATGAAAAAATACATCGTAGACGCCTCCGTTATTCTGAAATGGGTCTTGGAAAAAGAAAAGGAACCGGATCATGATAAAGCAACCGGCCTGTTACACGCCTGGGTGAGCGGCGCAGTCAGGATTGCAGCGCCTGGTTTATGGACTTATGAAGTCGCAAATATTCTGGGCAGAGCGTTACCCGACGAGGCGGGCCAAAAGATGAAGCTGCTCCTCGATCTTCAAATCAACGTGGTTGACTGTTCTGAGCAGATGATCCGTCAGTGCTTTGCCTGGATGAAAGAACACCAAGTAACCTTTTATGACGCGGTATATTTGGCCGCCGCCTATGAAATTGACGCCGCTTTGTTGACCAGTGACGACAAGTTCCGCGAAAAGATGAGGAACAACGAACGGATATGCCTTCTGAAAGATCTTGATAAATAGGGACAGCGCCCCTACTTATTTCTCCGATAATTAAACGTATCAAAACATCTCGTTATTTCAATGGAAGATCATGTAAATCTATATCAGGATTTTTAGTACGCTTATGACTATTTTAAATAACGATATATTGAAAGCGAGCATCATCAGGTGTGGTGCGATCGGGAGGAAGAGGGCGTTGGCGCTTGACGAGAAGAGCAGACTGGTGGCAAGCTGTGATACAAATTGCGACGCGTCTGACAATTTAGCACAGTCCTTTTCTTGCGAGCCTTTTAGTGATTATCGCGAGCTATTGCATTCGGCCGACTGTAATATAGTAATTATTTCGGTTGTCAACAAATATACCAAAGAATTAGTTATCGAATCGCTGAAGATGGGTAAGCATGTACTTGCGGAAAAACCACTGGGGCGCAACGCAGCGGAAGCGCAGGAAATAGTAAATGCACTTCGAGAAGCGCAGATGTCAGATAACGGATATCAGATATCAGATAACAAAGCGAAAGAAACGCTTCATCTACCATCCACCATCTGCCATCAAGCACGTAGTGCTCAAGACCGGTTTCAACCATTGTTTACACCCCGCTATCTGGAAAGCCAAGGAGTTGATTGACGAGGGGGAAATCGGGCGGTGCCTCAATATCCGGGCAAGGTATGGTTATGGCGGCCGTCCCGGTATGGAGAATGAATGGAGGGCATCAAAGGATTTATGCGGAGGCGGTGAACTCCTCGATCAGGGTGTTCATGTCATTGATCTGATATGTTGGTTTGGCGGAGAAGTGAAGGAAGTGTATGGAAAGGTTGAGACAAAATTCTGGGATATGGAAGTTGAGGATAATGCCTTTGCCATATTGAAAACTGAGAGCGATGTAACGGCTCCATTCCATGTGAGCTGGACAAACATCATATTTGAGAGAAATCTGTTTTGTCTCAGAAATCGATAATTTAGAGACATCGCTATGCAGAGATAAAAATGATGTCCATATATTGGGGTTGGCGCAATGCTCATTGGCAGAATATATCATAACAGGAGACAAAGATTTATTAGATTTGGTCGAGTACAAAAGCGCTAAGATTATAACTCCAAGAGAGCTCTGGACTTTATTGAAAACCCCCTTCCCTGAAGTATCAAACGGCTGATTGTGTTTCTCCCCATAGTCCATTATCCTGCCAGGGCAAGACCAGTAAAAAAGGATTGGAGACCTTTGCAAAGTCTTAATTTAGAAAATGGACATACAAATATTGGAAAGATCACAAAATACGCCTTATCGCAGAAGCTCAAAGGGTACGGTTTTTACATATGATTCTGTTTTTAAAGGAAGACTTTTTGCCATCATATCGAAATGTATGTCAGCATGGAGGACCGTAGCGCCGACTGTCAGCGCACAGGCAGCGATCAGAATGTCTGTGTACGGGACAGTAATCCCGCTTCTTCTCAAAGCGAAGGCAATCTCATATGCTTTTTCCCATTGGGTAATGGTTGCGGATATGGTTTCCAAGGCTTGGAGCCGTGATTTCAAACGATTAAACTCTTTTTCGGTTTTTGTGCCCCCGAGAAGTTCCAGCTTGATGATTTCTGTAGTAACAATAGCATCCTTTTCGAGCAGGTAAGCTACTCTCTTTCTAATTAACTCAAGGGGCTCACGCCTTAATGCGAATATCCATGCAGATGTGTCTACCAGGAAAGAGTCACTATTCATCCCTGAGCCGCTCCAATTCTTTTGGTGTGAGGTCCAGGTCAAAAGTGCCGAGCTCGTCTCGCAGTGCTGCCTTGTTATGTTCTCTAACCAGAAGCTTCAGCCCCTTTTCTATAGCTTCTTTTTTAGAGCGCGCACCGGTGACTTCGACAGCTTCTTTAAGTAAATCTTCATCAAGCACCACCGTTGTCTTAAACATTACAGCCCCCTTGTACATATAGTTTAGATGGTAATGTTATACATAAAACATGTTTTTGTCAACCACGCAATAAACTATGGCAACTATTTACGTAAATGATAAATCTTCTTTTAACATGGATAACGGCGGCTATTTGTCAAAGACTTTCAACCGTAGCAGTCTTTTTAGCGTTTCATATACATCTATTTTTGACCCTTCTTTCCGTATGCCTGGAGCAACGACAACAACCATGACCCGGTTTACTTTCACCTCATAAACTACCCTGTATCGACCAGCAGCATGAAGGCTGCAATATCCTGTAAGATCGCCGGATAACGCTTTTCCTTGTTTCTCAGGAGATTCTTTTAGCAGCTCGATTTTGCAGGCTATTGCGGTCCTTGTTTTTCCATCCAGGGATACCAGATACGATTTAGCCTCATTGGTCAGAGTAATTTTATAATTCAAGTTGAAGCTCTTTTTTTAAGTTTTCCCAGTCCGTTACCCTGCCGGATTGAATATCCTGAACTCCTCTTTTCAGGGCCATCATCATTTCCTCATCGCCCAGAATTTCAATCGTTTCATTCAAAGACTCATACAGATCCCAGGGCATAAGTGCAAAAACCTGTTTTCCACGGGACGTGATCGATATGGTTTCGTCATGTCCCATCTCTTTATGTAATTCATTTAATCTTCGCCTTGCTTCAGATATTTGAATTTGTCTGATCATTTTTAATACCCCCTAATATATTTGCCTCTTTATTTGTACATCTAAAAGACTTTTAAGTCAAGAGAAAACAAAAAAGGTACTTGACGTTATGTTAAGTACCTTTTTTGTTTTGTAAGCTGTAGAATGCTATGTTATTGCAATATAAAAAATATCAAGAAAATTTATTAACATGTTTTTTGGTTGAGAGGAGACCCGCTAACATCACTAAGAATATATACGCTGTCACAGGCCAGATCGGGTGTATAATCTTATGGATTCCAAAGAAAAAGGAAAGGAATACAATAACCACTGTACCGAGAAGAGAAGCATATGCATATACGCTACCGATTTTATTCACAGTCCAGCCGATAAAAACTACATAAACAATTGCACTTAAAAATACCGCGATCCATGTAACCTCTCTGAGGATTTCCTTTACAAAGAACCCAAGGGCCAATGAAACTGCGCCAATAGAGAGTGTTGTAATCCTTGATACTATTAGCAGTGTTCTGTCATTCTCTATCTTAAAGGATGGCGCTAAATAACCTTTAACGGCAAGGGTTGTGGCGCCCATCAGGAAAGGTGAACCGGAGCTCATAAGCGGCGCCCGCATGCTGATTAAGAAAAAGATTGAAACAAATGGGGGAACAACATTAAGGAGCGCCGGCAGTGCCGCAAGAGATGGGATATCAGGAAAGATGCGTTTTGCAGCAATCCCGCAGAGAGCAGCCATGATGACAATAGGGATTGCAATAAAATTGCCGATAAGAATCCCCCTTCTGCCTTCCTGCAGGGTTCTTGCGGAGTATGCGGTATTGATAACCGGTTGGGCAAGTACGCCAAGCGTGAAGTTGATATAAGCCCAGCTTAATGCCTGGGAGACGCCGAGATCACCGAAAGGCTGAAAATAATGTGTGTGGCTTGCAGCTTGAGCGAGTGCGCCGGTATTGAAAATTACATATAGACCTCCGAGAAAAATACCTGTTATGATGGCGCAGATATGTATCAGGTTTGTATACGCGGTAGCTAAAAAGCCGCCCACGACATTATAAAGTGTAAAAACTATGGCGGTAAGTACCATGCCCTGCCTGAAGGAAACCTGTCCTGTCAAAATGACGGAAAGTATTGCACCGCCGCCGACAATCTGCATTGCAACAATCCAGATTGAGAAAATAAGCTGCATAATCCCAGCCAGCTTTGCTGTCTTTTTGTCATACAGACTTCCGACAATATCAAGGATTGAATATGTTTTTTTGCCTTCCATGATTCTGCCGAGGAGAATGCTTGTAGTACACATGGCAATCCATATGCCTGCCTGGAACCACAGGGCACTGATTCCATGGATGTATGCGCCCTGCGCCATGCCGACGATAGATACCCCGCCGGTCCATGTGCCGGCAATAAGCACGGAAATAAAAGGCACGGAAAGCCCCCTTGACGCAACAAGATACGCCTCGGAAGACCTTGACCTTTTAGTTAGATAGATGCCCATAAACCAGAGAAGGCATATGTAGGCAAAAATGGAGAAGAGATGGAGTCCCTTCATCGTTTACTTTTTTCTTAAGAAACCTTCTATACGTTCTTTGAAAAGTGGTTTGGCTGCAAGCTCTGCAACGTAGAATCTTTCTTTATCCAAATGATTGGCAAGGCCGAAGAAGATAGCATTGTTCACGAGGTCCTTAAAATACTTGATGGTCTCCATTGGAAGGGCCTTAAGGTTTTTTATTGTCTCATTCAGTTTGGCTTCAAGTTCTTCCTCCTCACAGACCAGGTTTACAATACCAAGCTCCTGAGCTTGTGCCATATTGATATTACGGGAGAAGAGATATAACTCGTTGAACCTTTTTGCCCCGATCAATCTCGGCAGAAAAATGCTGCCTCCACCGTCCGGTGTAAGGCCTATTCTCCTGTAACCCATATTCATAATCGTATTTTTGGTTGCTATCGACAGGTCACATGCCAGTGAAAGTCCGAGGCCTGCGCCGACAGCAACGCCCTCAACAACTGCAATAACGATTGCAGCGGTATTACGTATCAGTTTTATGCTCTCATTAAGTATGGCTGCCTCTGCATCAATTAAAGCTTCTGCGTCCTGGGCTTCTTTAAAGGCAATGAGGTCGCCGCCGGAGCAAAAAGCCTTGCCTGCGTCCTGGGCTTCTTTAAAGGCAATGAGGTCGCCGCCGGAGCAAAAAGCCTTGCCCGAGCCTCTGATAACTATAAAAGGGGGTTGTTCGGCATCGGCCCTTTTCATAGCATCATAAAGACCTTTGAGCAGGTCAAAATCCATGGCATTTTTTTTCTCCGGTCTGTTGAGTGTGATTGTATATATACCATCCTTGTAAGATTCCAGAACTACATCCATAAAAACCTCCTGTTTAGTAATTAAAATTTAAGAATTATGAATTAAGAATTAGAAGAGAAAAACTCCGAACCCAAAACGCATAACCCTGAGTTTCAGCAGTTTATTTTGTTAAGGAATCTCAAAAACACTGCCCACTGATGCATATGTACATTTATTCCCCAGTTCTTGAAGCAATCTTTGCGCAACAGGAAGACCGGTACAGTGTGAAACGCCCAATACCTTAATATCTATTTGTTTGAGTATGTCGATTGAATACTTTAATTGCTCTTCTGTAAGGGGGCCTAAGTGTGTGCCACCGATAACCGCATAAAACGTTTCAACATTTAAATTTTTTGCTATGTACCATAAAGTGTTTATTATTCCTGCGTGTGCACAGCCAAGCAAAACAACGATCCCTCTTTTTGTGGAGAGGATCAGCGCCTGATCGTCGATAACGGCATCCTCCTCGTAAGTTGTGCCCTTTTTAACAAAAAGCGCTTTGTCACGCTCTTCGAAATGTGTAAGTATCGGGATCTCACCCGTAAGGAAGATGCCTCTTTCAATTTCCTGGAAGTCTTTGCTGAATCTAAACATTGCCCCTTTTGCTTCAAGGAGAATTTGTCTCTGAGGTATGCCGATAAACTCTCTATATTCCTTCCCGTCTTCTTTTACGATTTTGAATTTTTCATCGAAAACCGAGGGATGGCAATGGACATCAATGGGGTTGACAACATCGAGCACACGGGTAAGTCCTCCTGTGTGGTCATAATGTCCATGGCTCAGGAACACTTTCTTTATTGTGCTCAAATCTTTTTTAAATATTCCTGCATTGTGGAGAATGCCGAGACCTGAACCGGTATCAAAAAGGTATGAGCCGCTATCTGTCTCAATAAAGGCAGAGAATCCGTGTTCACCTATGCCGGATAGTTTTCCTATTACGTTTTCACAGAGAATAGTAATTTTCAGATATTTTAACGTTTTCATGGTCTGCCCGTAAAAATAAGGAGCTTTTTCTATGATTAAATATTTATAAAGAATTTGCAATACAAAAATGTTCAATGAAGGCGTCGTAATATGAATACAGCGACGTTGTTGTCGACTTCACCTGTTGCTTTCGACACTTGTTTCCTGTCAGGGTTTAACGGCCTGTTGCCCGAATCCCATTTGATCCCAACCCCGTATTTGTTCTTAACATGTCTTCATTATGAAGATTTGTGCCTTCCGGATTTTCACCTGTTTCATAAAAAAGGTGCCGGGGACGAAGATACATCTTGCAAATAAATGGCCTATTATTGATTGTACCGGGAATAGCGCACACATTCCCTTTGCAGGTCTTTTTATGTATCGGATTAACACCTGGATATTCTGGATAGCACAGATAAGGTATTCCTGAA
>JAPLKC010000130.1 GCA_026388255.1 Pseudomonadota bacterium
CATTACCAGTTCTTGCCGATAGCTAATTCATAAACCATTTGTAGCAGGAACGCTATATTATTAGAACAATCCCATTTTCATGTAGTCAGCTTCATCTTTCGGAAAATGGTCATTTTCTGACCAACCCTCTTCCTTGAGATCGGTGATGATATGCTGTTTTGCTGCTATGCCGGCATCATCACCGAATAATTCTATAACCTCTTTTATGCCTGCACTGTGATGCCTTATTTTACGGTGTCTCATGCCATATTCTTTACTACCGGCAAACTCGTCAAGCCAAAGATGTACTTCTTCGTATTCTTTACCGAATAGCCTTATTGATTCTTCACAATGATGTTTAAAGGATGCCATATGATATACCATGTGTCATTTCTGCCGGTATGTCAATATAGTCAGTCTGAAAAAGAATTATTCATGGCAATGCCGTTGAAAATAAGAGAATATATTTCAATGGTTTTATCGGCAAGATTTGCTTATACCATTTCGCCATCAACCATTAAATAATAGCCCAATGAAACCCTACTAAGCTGCGGATTGTTTGGGCGGATTCCATAATTGTCTTCAAGATAATCTCTAATCTCTTTTCAAGCGCTCCCAGCGTTGACCATATACAATTTCTCAAATAGTTTTCCCGTATATATTCCCAGAGATGCTCTACAGGGTTTAATTCCGGCGAATAGGACGGTTGATAGAGGATACGAATATTTTCGTACTCGCCCAAATCCTTGCTTTGGTGCCATGCCGCCTTATCCATCACCATAATTACCCTGTATTCCTTAAAATACTCTGAACATTCTTTAAGGAAGATTTTCATTGCATCAGTGTCGGCATAGGGAAGAATAAGAGAAAAGGATTCACCGTCATGAGGGCATACAGTGCTGAATATATGGGTGTATTCTCTTACAATGTGGACAGGTACTGCCGGTCTTAATCCTTTTGGCGCCCAGCAATGAGCAGGGTCAGATATTCTTCCGAACCGGCCTTCGTCCTGGAATAATAGCTTTACCGGCCTTGCATCTTCTTTGATGAACCTCTCCTGGGCGGCTGCCACCAGCTCCGGAAGTTTTTTTTAAATTCTTCCTGCTTCTCTTTATCAGCTTTATGGTGTTGGGGGCGGGGCATTACTTTCCGCCATCCCTGTCTATGCAGGATGTCATAGAGGTAATCTTTCGATACGCTTTTACCGACTTTTTCCTCTATTTGTGTTTTAATTGCAAAGGCAGTGATGATCCTCCCTTTTTCCGCTATTGACAGGATTTGCTCCAGAAATGCTTTTTCTTCATCTACTGAGAGAAATCCGAACCGCCTCCCGCCACGAGGGCGCAATATAAAGCCTTCAGGGCCTTCATGATTATACAGGTGGACCCATTGATGGACAGTCCCCGGTGTAGTACCGACATATTCGGCAACAACATCCGTATGCAGTCCTTTAGCTGTAAGTAAAATACATTGCCATCGTTGAAACTGCCCCCGATCTTTAGATGCCTTCATTCTCTTTTTCAGTTCTTCCTGATCTAAGTGGTCCATCAATCTTGTCGGTTTCATCATGCCCTCCTTCGTTGATGTATTTGAAGGAGAATATCATATTAATTTAGTGATTGAAAGCGAAATGGTATTACCTTACAGTAATGGTTTTAAAATAGCAAGACAGTTTGATGCTTCTGAAAATGACAGTTCTTGCCGATATCTTTCAAAAAAGTTGGTTCCCTTCATAAATATATACCTGTGGTAATTATTATAACTATATTATTAGCGGCAGAAATCCCAAAGGCCATGGGGTTTCTAAACTTAGGTGTGCTGCTCTCCCATTATAGCCGTTTGATCCACGTGGGAGACATGAGTTCAGCCCCATTTGCTTCAGTATCCTGCTTCTCATATATAATGATGGAGGTGCCCCGCTTCCGATAAGAAAACAGGGGGAGGGGCAGGATATCTTTTACCCATAGGATATTTGGTGTGAAATTGACGTTGATCTTCGTTGATCTGACTTTTTAGGATAATCTCTTCATCTCTTTTTCGTTGTTGTTGACGGAAAGAGATTTCTCACATACCCCCACACTTCTTGTTATGAGAGGCGGGGGAGTTTTTACCGCAATGAGCTTGAATGAAGTACGTTTTGTTCCTTCACTCTCCCACTGTTCCTGATTAAGACTGCCTGATACGACAACACGGTTGCCTTTTTTGAGATGCTGTTCAACGATCTCAGCGAGTTTTTGGAAAGATGCTACTTTAATCCATCCTGTCTTTTTACCTGATTTGAATGCAAGATTGAAAGATGCTTTCATGACCCCTGATGTCAATCAGTGGACACCAAATATCTTCATGCCGACGTCTTTTTCTCATAAAATAGCCTGTCATATTTCTGTGGACTAACACTCTTACTGTATTTTGTCCTGAGAAACCTATTTTTTGTCTGTAATCTTCTGTTCGAATTTTTCCCAAAATGCCGAATCAGAAGTCCGCCAGTATGCTCCCCATTGTTTCACAAAAACACCCTCAATAAGCTTTAGAACTCGTCTCCAGGCATGGCCGTATTCGTACGTCAGGACATCTTCAAGAAAAGGAACTACTGATCCAAGCCTTTCTTTTGGCAAATATGCCCGAGCTCCTATCTCAATCGATTGCTTGAATGATTCAGGCGATAAGGCATGAGCAGTGAGCATTACTGTGGGGACCGGATATGGACCGGAGGCGGCTAAGCGCAGAAGATCAAATCCGCGAACACCCATGATGTCCAGAACGGCTAGATCATACGTCCAAGACACTAGAAGTTCGGAAGCCTTCTCATAGGATGTGGCCGTATCTATCTGGCATTGAGGGGCATCCAACAGGATTTCTGCCTTAAGCACTTCAAGTATATCCGGTTCATCATCTACTGCAAGAATTCTTTTATTATTTAGAATTGACTCTTTCACAATATTCCTCCTCTTCCTGTCGAAGAAATGGATCAGGCTTTCTGTTTATCATAAGGGGCAACGTAACCAATAAAAACCGTTGCCGGATAGAAGCCTGCTACCTACTATTGGTTTTTATATCATTAAATAAGAATGCAGGCTGGAAAATCACGAATATTGGGAAAAGGCACTGAAGAATTTCCCTTCTGTCGCTCTCTGTTTTTAGCATCCTCTTTATTGTACCCTGAAAGAGGTCAAACCTTCACAAAATATTCTCATGTCGGCAGGGCCTCTTTCAGGGGGTCAGACATTAGCCTGAAAAACATATTTCAGTCGATATTTCTCCACCTTACCGTTTGTCCCATGGAGGCGCTACCTTGACTTTATATCCTTTACTCATGTTAAAAGGATAGACTGTCTTGAGTTGCCCATCCGACCACTGAAACGCACCAAGATCAAAAATTGCCGTTCCGTCCGGGTTGTATTTTATATCGCCCATTGTTGTCCCCTTGAACTGGGTTGTCAGGACAGCCTGGCGTATCTTGGCCCCATCAAGGGTGCCGGCATTTTCTATGGAAGTCCAGAGAGTCTGGCATATCGCATAGTAGAGTCCTATGCTGACCGACCGTTTTTTAAACTGCTTAAAGTACCTTTCTCCGAGTTCTTTTGCGGCGGGGTATGGAAAGTCTTCGGACCAGAAACCGTCAGCAAGGACATACTGGGCGTCTTTACCAAGAGCATTCGCGAAGTCCGAGGTCCACGTTCCCTTGTACCCATGGAAGTATTTAAGATTAAGTCCGGCCTCTTTCATCTGACGTACGAAGGTGATGGCGTCCTGGCTGGCAGAAAACATGATAACGGCGTCAATGCCTTTGGATTTCAACTTCAGGATCTGGGAGGAGTAGTCTTTTGCTCCGACTGCCATGTTCTCGGCCAGGGCAATCTCATATTTGTACTTCTTGGCGCCTTCCTGGAGGGCTCCGCCCAAGCCCCTCCCGTCCGTGGTGTCTTCCATCAGGAGGGCTATGTTCTTTGGTTTGTCAGCAGCAGGGATTGTATTGAGTACTTTAAAAGGCACTTCAGCGCCCTCAACTACTGAAAAGAAATAGAGAGTAGACCATTGGAACTTCTGTGGCCGCCACAATTCGGGAAAGAGAGTCGTCACGTGGTAATATTTTTTTAATTTATCAGCGGCAACACAGGTGGGTAAAGACAAATTTGTTGTAAACGTTGAAAGCAGCAAATCAACCTTATCAACCTTAACCAGCCTTTCCAGGGCTGCTGCTGCTTTGCCCGGATCGCTCTCAGCATCGGCAACGACGAGTCTCACGGGAAGTTTCTTTTTGAACTGCTTGACAAAGACTCCCCCCTTGGCGT
>JAPLKC010000131.1 GCA_026388255.1 Pseudomonadota bacterium
AGCCCACGACCGGAATTGAACCGGTGACCACTTCCTTACCAAGGAAGTGCTCTGCCGACTGAGCTACGCGGGCATTTGGAGCGGGCAACGTTTCAACCCGCTCCGGATTTTTGGAGCGGGAAACGGGATTCGAACCCGCGACCCTCAGCTTGGAAGGCTAATGCTCTAGCCAACTGAGCTATTCCCGCAATCTCAATTTCTATCTTAAGTTATGAGTATTGAGTTATTTATATATGATCTTTGTAAACTTAGAACTCATAACTGCAAACTCATAACTGCAAATTTTGCAAATCAAAATTTGCAAAAAAAATGGTGGAGAGGGGAGGAATCGAACCTCCGAAGGCTGAGCCAACAGATTTACAGTCTGCCCCCTTTGGCCGCTCGGGAACCTCTCCATGGAGCTGGTGATGGGACTCGAACCCGCAACCTGCTGATTACAAATCAGCTGCGCCGAAACGTTTATTATAGTACAAGATAAGTGCAAATAGCAATATTTGTTATATAATTTTTCCTTAAAAGTCTAAATTATTATACTATAATCCCGATTGTATTGGAAGTATTTTTGCATTGGAAACATTTTTCATTGTCCAAGCTTAACCTGTAGTATTTCATACACAATCCTTCAATATTGATCAAAAATGTTTGACAAACCCCTTTTAATACTATAACTTGAAATACAAGTTATTAAAACATAAAATTAATAAGCTACGGGTTTTCTAAAACTCTTAGCATTATATTTTATAAATTAAAACGGAGGTGTTCCTGAATAATGAGCCTGTTAGAAGCATACATAATTACATTTATAGCGAGTTTTTGCAGTCTTGTCATTGAGATGGTAGCAGGCCGTATATTGGCCCCTTTTGTCGGCGTTTCCATATATACATGGACAAGCATTATAGGGGTTATTCTTGCAGGAATAAGCATAGGTGCATATATCGGTGGAAGACTGGTAGACAGGTTCCCTGCTAAAAAAACACTTGGGTGGCTCTTGTTATTGTCGGGAGTCGCAGCCCTTACAATCATCCCGCTTACAACACTCGTTGCGGCATACCGCTTTCCCCTCTCTTTGATGATGCGTATTTTTCTCGTTACCTCAATAATTTTCTTTATACCCGGTTGTATACTCGGCACCATTTCTCCTGTTGTAGTGAGACTGACGCTGAAAAACCTCGACAAAGCAGGCAATGTCATAGGCAAGATATATGCCTTTTCAACTCTGGGGGCAATAATCGGTACATTTGCTACAGGTTTTTTGCTTATTTCCTGGATGGGGACAAGAAGCATTATTTTAACAATGGGGATAGTACTGATTCTTGCAGCAGTATTTTCAGGCACACTGTTTAAGACAAAGAAGTCGGCAATCATATTTCTTATTATTGCATCACCTTGCATTTTGGGGATACATTACTTCCTTTATAAAATCCCTCTTTCAGATAAAACCTATCTCTATAAAGAAAGCGATTATTACACCATAAAACTTACAAAGACAACCGGCCATGACAAGAATACGCCTCTTGAAGCCATGATCCTTGACAACCTGATACATTCTTATGTAGCGCTCAACAATCCGCTTCATATAGAATATGAATATGAAAGAATATATACTGACGTACTGAAGTGGAAACTCAATAAAAACGATAGTTTTAAAAGTCTCACAATCGGTGGGGGTGGATATACCTTTCCGAGATACATGGAAGTTTTTTATCCGAACGCACAAATAGATGTTGTGGAAATAGATCCGGAAGTTACAAAAATTGTCTATAATAACCTTGGATTGCCGAAAAACACAAAAATCAGAACATACAATGAAGACGGCCGGTGGTATGTAATGAACTGCAAAGAAAAATACGATATCGTTTTCACTGATGCATATAACGATCTTTCCATCCCCTACCACCTGACAACAAAAGAATTTATGGAGCAGATCAAAGGGGTTATGAATCTAGGCGGCATCCTCATGTCAAACATCATCGACAATTTTCAAAAGGGGGCATTCCTGCCTTCCTATATAAAAACACTGCGGGAGGTCTTCGGACAAAAAAATGTATATCTTATATCGGTCAGCCCTGACTTTAAAAACACTAAGATCAGCACGTTCATAGTAGTCGCAGGTAACGGCGGTATTAACATAAAGGACTTTTCAGATCATATAAAGAGCCGTATGGAAGGTAAGGCCACATCTGCCATTATACCGGAAAATCTGATGGAAGAATTCATCAACAATAGATATTCTATCATCATTAAAGACGATTATGCACCGATCGATAACCTCATCGCTCCTGTTTTTGAAGAAAGGTTCGGATACAGAAGGAGCTGACAGGAACATTGAACATAAAGCATGATGAAATAAAATGATGTTCAGGTAAAAGATATTGATTTACCGGCATAAATCTTTTAATATTATAAACAATGCGGGCATAACTCAGATGGTAGAGTGCAAGCTTCCCAAGCTTGATGCCGCGGGTTCGATCCCCGCTGCCCGCTCCAATAAATCATAATAAATTCAAGGTGTTAGTCCAAACCTTTCACGACTGTCCCCGGTACTGTCCCCATAAGGAACCGGGAATTTGCTTTTCTGGGTGAAAACGAAGTCCCTGCCAAAATATTCGAGCATTTTCTCGCCATCCTTTTCCAGCCCCTCCACGTAATTCCCGTACACTTCATAAACCATTTGCTTGCTGGCATGGCCCATGAGCTTAACGAGTCGTAGCGGGTTAATCCCGACTATCAGGCTCCACGCCGCAAAGGAGTGCCGCGCCGAATAGGAAGTAACGTGAATAATCCCGGACGCTTTTACCGCCTTCTTCCATATTTTGCAGAACCGACTACTGTCGAATCTTTTGCCGTCTTCCATGGTGAAGACATAGGAAGAATCGGAGCGTTTGAGAATGGTATCGAGCCGTTCTCTTATTGCCCTGGTAATGAGGATTTTCCGTCTACGGAAGGCCGTCTTCAGGCTCTTCTTGTCTTCCCCCAAAACGTAGGAGCTTTTAACGTTGATATAATTGCCCTCGATGTCCTCTTTCCTCAGTCCACCAATTTCAGAACTTATCATGCCGGTTAAAATCATGATCTCTGCAATGGGCCGATAGTACGCTTCCAGATGTTTCAGAAACAGGAGCCATTCATCAAAACGAATGACAACGTGCTCTTTCTTCTCAGTTTTCGTAAGCCTCTTGTTCAGGTTATCAAAAGGGCTCTTCAAAAGCCACCGGTAATGATCGCAGGCATCGTTCCAGATGGCCCGTAAGGGTATCAGGACGTTTACCTTGCGGCTGGTGGAAAGTGGCTTTCCCTTTTCTCTCCCCTGTGACCGGACAAGCGTCTCGGTGAAAATGAAAACCGTTGCGCTGGTGATCTGGTAGAAAGAGACATTTTTGAAGTATGGAAGTATCCGCGTCTCTATAGCTTCCCGGTAATCTTTTCTTTTGGTTGAAGAACTGAAAGATGGCAATATTGTCTCAATCCATTCCTTGGCATACTCACCAAAAAGCACCTGGTGGGGTTCAGGACGGTATTCCCTACCCTCATGCTGAGTAAAGTACACTTTTTCGGCTTCCGATGCACCTGGAAAAGCCTCAGCAAATTTGAATGCACCGTTTTCTATCCGCTCCATTGTTCTATCCAGAAACTCCCTGACTTTAATTTCATTGGCCGGGTTGTCGTCAAGCTCCGTTGACTTAGTGATCCGTTTGCCAAAGTAGTAGAAATCCACATAGAGTTTGTTTGATCCCTTACGCCTCTTGATGTTCCCCTGCTTGAGAACTGGGGCATCAAGCGTGATGTTTCTTTTTTTCTGTCTCATTATGTCACCTCATGACATTGCCCTCCTTTCAGTGTGTATTAGTCCATGAAGAAGGTACCGCCATTATCATCAATAGTCAAGGTTTATGGCCGGTGGAATTCCCCGGAGGCGTTTCTCCGGGGGACGCACAGATGCCGTCGACTTATATTCAAGGTTCACGTCTGTTTGCGGTGGTGGTTCGGCGTTGAAGAAGAAGGGCCAGCGGAACCGTAGAATCCGGTCGATTCGGAAATAATGAACACCTTCCCGGAGCCTACCGTTTTTCAACCAGCCGAAGACCGTTGTCCGTGAAACCTGGAAGCGCTGCGCGAATTGTTCCACCGTCAGAAGTTCGCTTTCAGAATGGCTATTCATCGTATCTTCTCCATTCCTCCAGGGCTTTCTGTACCAAGGTTTCTATTTCTTCCCGCGACTTTCCCCCCTCGTCCTGCAATGCTTGTAATGTTTCATAATAGAATTCCCTTTCCTCAGTAGACTTGAAGTTAATCTGTGCAGGTGCACACTCTCTACCACCCTCTACCTCTCTCACAACATGCTGATTCTGTTCAGTTTTTTCAGGTAGAGGGTGGGTAGGCTTTGAGGACTCTCGGGCAGCATGTCCGTATTGCTTAAGGATCGTGGCATATTCATCAGAGGTGATCTTAATTTCGGAGTAACCGTGAACAATCCGGTTGTGGAAGCTCATACTCTTCAGCCGCTTGCCGATCCATGACGACGATGCGTGCCGGTCTTCGGGTTTGCCCTCATTGTATTTTTTGCGTATATCGCCTGTTTTGATACTCCATTCTTCAAAACGGTCAAGCGCGAACTCCGAAGTTATCTCTTTAATAATAGCAACCAGGCGACCTTCGATGGAGTCTTTCCTGGATTCATTCTTTTCACCGGCAATGGCGAGGATTGATTCTTCCAGAATGTGAGAGTCAACGGGCAGCAATGAGTTAACAAAGAACAGGGGTTTTGTTATGTCCCACAGCCTGCCGGATATGCCTTCAATCGGTTCTATGTCTGAAAATGTGGTGAATAGATGTTTCGCCCTCCAGGCGGTTAGCCTCTCCTTTAGTTCCAGGCCCAGTTCAGGACGTGGGTTCTCGTAGTTGCCTGGACGGTTCGGCATCATGATCGGCAGGCAGCGGGTTTCAAGTATTTTGTACAACTGTTCATTACTGGAGATGATCGTCGGACCGTAGATATCATAAAACACCGTATCATTGAAGGCGCCTTGATCCGGGTATTGGACACGGCTGCACTTTCCACCTTTTTCGGCCCTCAGGATCAGGAGGTCATCACAACCACCACGTTCAGCTTTCTTCGATATATCAATCAGATCAAGGAACAGTGTCCCATGGAGGTTCTGGCTATAGCGGAAAATCGTGGCTTCCCGGAGTTCAAAAAGATGGATACCGCGAAATGCAACATATATGATGGACTTGCCGGTTCTGCTCTTGCCCCGTTCCGGTACGGCATTGAAGAGAATATATGCACAGTAGTCAATATCGTGGTGATCATGTAGATAGGTGAGGAAAACATAGTGGGCAACAATGGCCCACTGTTCCTCGTCCAGAGCGGAGAACCGTTTCAGGTAGGACAGCAGATCGTCATAGAGTGTTGTATCTTCCTGGCCGAAGTAGCGCAAGACTTCGGCAGCACGTGGAATGGTAAACTGGAAATGTTTTTTCTCAGGGATGGAGAAGCTTTCTGTTTCTGTGATGTACTCCTTTTCAAGTACAAGTTGTCCTTTCTTGCGGATCGCATAGACCAGTTGCCCGTCATCATCGCTACACACTTCCACGAGTCCGGGAAAGTAGGCTGAAAGTGAGGATTCGTTGAAGGATTCCATTACCGGTCACCTCCATCCGACAGCGTCCCGCGCTGAATGGCTTTCTTGATACAGGCAGTTTGAAAGTCCGTGGCATTATTGCGCCTCATTAAACGGCTTTGCAGTTCATGCAGGGCATCATCACGGTTTGTTATTCCCAGGAGCGCAGCAAAGGAGGAGAGACAGCCGTCAATATGGGAAAGGTGCCATTCAGGCGATGTGGCTCCCACTGACCTGTAAACACGTTTTATCTCACTGTCAGGATCATTTTTAGTGAAGCATTCCTGAACAGCACGCCAGAAGGGGTGAATTGTTTTCCGCTCGGCCTTCTCATTATCCGGAAGACGGAGAGAGAACCATTTCGACGTGAGATGGAGCCACAACCCGGCTTGTTTCTCTTTCAGATCATCAAGGGAGTTAATGTCGAATTGTTTGAGTGCAGGACGGCGAACTTGAAATTCTATCCGCCAGATATCTTCTGTTGAATCACGTTTCCATAAATCCAGGAACCATAGCTTTGTTCCGCCCTTTTGAACTTCCAGTCCTTTGTTGTATATACGCAGCTGGATAGGGGACTTGGCATCGGCTACATAATATGTTTGCAAGTCATTCTTATCCAGGAAGAGTTTGCCTTTATCGTTGCGGGTGACCTTATGGGAAAGCAGGAATTCGTATGAGAGCCCACCAGAAATCCAGAAATCACAGCAGAGATCGACACGGCTGACCTTTATAAATTGGACTGATCCGCCGCCTATTGCCTTGAGGTCTTCGGTGATCCAGGATAAAGCGGTTTCAATGCCGTTGTACCAAAGCGTCTTGGCAGCTATGGACAGATAGACGTTCGGGGATGATCCTGACCGGGCAGCTTTGCCGATAAAAAGATTATACTCTTCAAACTGGAGATGAAAACGGTAGTTCTCACCCTTGCCGCCAGGCTTAAAGATACAGTTTCTTCCTGAAGGCAGACCGATAAGCAGACCGCCCTCTTTCCTGGCCCGTTGTTTCTTTTTGTCAAGCAAGTGCAGGCGTCGTTTCCAGTCCGGCCCCCATGTGACATATACACCAAGATCAAGTGAATCAATGCCACACAGGAGAAACTGGAATTGTTCAACATGTGGGGTTGAAGCATGATGTGTTACAGGTTCCATCATGCTGTAAGACTTGCCCGGCGTCCCGGACGTGGCACCGGCAGAGCCGGAAACCACGACCGTGTTGCCGGGAGGAACGGAACGTAAAACTTCATCAGGAAATAAATTTGCCATAGAACTACCCCTTTTTTAGAAGTTGCCTGTGGCTTGTTTGTTATCTTAGAAGTTTAATTTAATAGATTTACGTTTTAAATAATAGGGTAGTTTGATTGATTTTATTTTTGGCACCCTTAATATTTCATAAAGTTTTTTAAGCGCTATAATTGTCGTTTTTTTAGTGTTAGTTTGGGCGCATTTTAATTTTATTTTATTTTTAGTCCCCTGCTTTCAATTTAGTTTGTTCGTATAATATCCTCCAAGCTACAGGTTTGTAATTATGTTACCTATAACAGCGCTTAAACAATTTAAACGCCTTCAGGTAAGTATAAATTACATCTATCTGAATCACTGTGTCAAGCAACATTTTCAGGAAATTTAGTTCGATAATTCAGCAGGTTATCGCTGTTTGACTCTAATGGTTTTATTTGTACCTGGCTGTACTTCGATGAACTGAATATTTTTTACTCCTGTGATGTTGGAGGAGGTATTGAGCGAAGTTATCCACAGCCATCCCGCCGGCTGGTGGGGGCTGGGGATGACCGTGGATAACTCGCAGGAGGCGCTTATCATTCAGGTAAAAGTTTATTCCTTTCTTCTGAAGTTAACGAACATGGGAGTTCGAAGGAAATACAATGTTTCATTTGGCAATTGAGGAGGGATAAAAGCAGAAAAGTTTTGTTGCATTTCTATTTATTATTATCAAATTGTAAACACCTTAATAAAAAATAGGTTTTATTGTGTAAGATCATGATAATGCATAATAAAATATCTGTCATTTTTTCATGAATAGGTATAGAATTTCTTAGAAGGCAATAGAATGAATTAAATTGCTACGTGACAGGAAAGTAGAATGAATAACAAACAGAGAAAGGTTGCAACTAATTTTATTCTCCTCATCTCAATTCTTCTTCTAACCGTTACCGGTGTTCTTTCTTATGCGGTTTACCGAAATCAACTCTTGTGCAAAGGTGATATTTTCGAGCAAGTTTCAGCTGAACTCAAGATGAACGAAACTATGATTTGGGTGCCTCCAGTGCTTGTAATTTTGGTCGGCACAATATTGGCCGCCTTAGTTTTCTTTATTGGCTTATGGCAGATAAATAAAAGAACTAAAAGCCCTGATACGATTTTGAATGACCAGGAGATAACATGAAAACTTGGATAAAGCTCCTCATAATTGGTTGGTCAATCGTGTCAGTCGCAATCATTATTGTGTCTTACCAAGTAATGAAGTACAACTACGTGACGGAAGACTATAGCGTTGAACTGCCCCTCCGCACACCTGTTAAGGGGGACACTTTTACAATTTTGTCGAGTATTATTTACCATGATGATAACATGAAGTTTCTAAGTAAACAGGAATTCATAGAGCATATTAAGGACGCGAAATCAATTAATCTACATTCTTCGCATACTGTAAAGAATAGGGGCATCTATCTCTATCTACCCCTGTATTCCTTCGTAATTTGGGCATTTCCAATTCTTATCTTTGCCTTATTAGGGATTTTGTTCGAAAGAAGCAAGACAACCACTCCACCAAATGACTGAAAAAACTGTGAAATGTTCATGAACTTGTTCGAGATAAATGCCGTATCGAGGTTATTGGGCAATACCAGACGCATAAATTTTACAAGCTTCAAGATCCCACCGATGGATATACTTATTCTTGAAAAGATAGAATGAAACATTTCGACAGTTGGCAAAGCTTTTGGATGTTTGAAGAAGCTGTAAAAAAACAAAACAGATATTTTCGAGATGTTAAAGTTGATAACTTCCTTCAAACAGTTTTAGAAACAAGTAGTAGCAGAAAAAGAAAATTACTTAAAAATAGTAATCTATGGCGAGCTCAAATTAGCCACGGATCGATACCTTTTTATCAAGATGGAGAATATATTGATGATGTAGAAGCACCATGCCTTCCTCAAAGAATGACACCCCTTATTAACGAAGCATTAGAAGGCCGAGCCAACCCTAAAGGAATCCCTTACTTGTACACTGCTACAAAAGATAAAACGGCCATGGCTGAAGTTAGACCTCGGTATGGTTCATTAATTTCATTAGGTCAATTCAAAACAAAAAAAGATATGATATTAATTGATTGCTCTGTTTATCATAATAAAAGGCCAATATGTCTTGAAGAACCGAACCCAGATGAACGGGAACAGGCAGTTTGGAGTTATATTGACAATGCATTTTCGCAACCAGTGACAAAAAATGATAAAATGGCCGATTATGTTCCAACTCAAATAATAGCTGAGTTATTTAAATGTAACGGCTTTGATGGCATTATATATAAAAGCATGCTTGGCGAAGGATACAATGTTGTATTATTTAATGTTGAGTCAGCTAAATTGGTGTATCTACATTTGTTTAAAGTAGAAAGTATTTCATTATCATTTAAAAAAGCTGGCAACTCATACCCTGTAAAGTAAAAAAGTAAAATAAATAAATTAAATTACATAACAAACGGGTAAACACAGAATGTTAATAGTTTCACAATAGGTTATATAATTGAGTCATTATAAAAAGCTTTGGGTCATATCTTGTTTTTTCAAATATGGTGCTGTCCATAAAACAACAAACATTTCTTCCCATAATTCACGATCAAAACCAAAAGGCCCTATGCGCGATTTGCAGTGAAACAATTCCTAATTATCCTGTCACGAGTAGAAATTTCCTCCAAGTCAATTTCCATCTTTGGCAGGAAGGCAACCTTGATGAGAACTGTCCCCATACTGTCTCTATTAACTCTTTATTCCACTGAATTTCATCATACTTCGTTGGACTTTTGACACACCAAAAAGAGAGCTAACATTCTGTTATTGTGCAATATATTAGTATCTTACGGGGTTCTAATCTTTTCTTACCTTATCCGTTCGATCCCCGCTGCCCGCTCCATTTAACCCCTTGATCTTCCCCCGTTTTCACGGACATACAGTTAAACTACGATAAACTGAAGCGAGCCTACGGCCAGTGCCGAGTTCAGGCCGGTTCCCGCTGTCTGAAGCTAAGAAAAAGTTCGGGAAGTGAGCGGAAGTGAATTGCCCCGCCTGTATTTGTGTCATATGGCAAGTAATGATCTTTAGGGTTACGATGAAACATGTCGGTGAAAGGGCAAGCAGAGTGTGGCGGGAGTTTAGGGGAATAGTGTAAGACACATAATTTTCAAATGCGTTTGCTCTGATTTAGGCTGACTTGACCAATGGTGTTTTGAAGCCTATACTTATAAAATCTGAGAAAAATATTCAGAATGTTTTAATGATCCTCTTATTAAAGGAGAACTAATCATGGATGAAAAAGAACGGCTTAATGCATTGGAAACAGCATTAAAGAATGAGTCTTCCGAGCGTGAATTCTATCTTAAACATGCCGAGAAGACCAATAATCCTCTCGGCAAAGCCATGTTTCAAAGAATAGCCGATGATGAACTTGAGCACTATGAGCGCCTGAAAGAGCTTCACGGCAAGTGGGAAAAGCAGGATAAATGGCCGGAGACAATACCGCTTTCGGTTAATAACACGAATATCAAAAATGTTTTTATCAATACGATCAAGAACATTGATAAAATAGCAAAACCGGATGCTGGCGACCTTGAGGCAATAAAAATCGCCGTTGACTTTGAAGAAAAAGGCGCAAAATTCTATTGGCAATTATGCGATGTAGTAACAAACCCAAGGGAAAAAGAATTTTTTGAGCTTCTTGCCATGATAGAAAATGAACACTACCTTTCCTTAAAAGATGCCGAAGAATATTTTACTGATCCGGCTTCATGGTTCATGAAAGCAGAGCACCATTCGTTAGATGGCGGATAATGCCCCCGATGTCGAACCAATACGCCACCGCTCAAACCGGTGGTTTTTGTTTGCCGTATTTCAGAGACCCCTATGTTATAGAATTAAAAACCTTGTCTAAAATCTTGCCGTCTAAAGATACTTCCCGGAATATGTCCTCTGCGATTGATGCATTCATATCTTCAAAATCCTTTTCCACAGGGGTAACCAATATACCTCCCATTTCAACCACAGCAGGGCTGACCATAAGCCGGCCGTCGCCTTCCTTGAAAAATGCGTCGGGGCGGTGTTTGGCGCGGGGGAAGATCGCAATGTACAATCTCTTTCTGCTATAGAATCCGGCGACATTTATCATGGGCTCAACATCAGCAGAGAGGATTATTTTCAGGGTCGAAAGGATTATCCCGAATGCGGCTGCAAGGGACACCGGGTTATCTCCTTCAGCTACAATGATCTCCCGTCCGACATTTCTGACCCGTGAGAGTAGTATACCGTTAACTTTGGTAATCTTTTTAAGCCTTCCTGTCTCTTTAATCTCCTTTTCAATTGGCATCTGTCCTGACCGGACTGCC
This sequence comes from Pseudomonadota bacterium, assembly GCA_026388255.1. Lineage (NCBI taxonomy): Bacteria > Pseudomonadati > Pseudomonadota > Pseudomonadota bacterium. The sequence goes on from JAPLKC010000131.1 coordinate 11,232, forward strand.
TGAAAGTGGAGGTGGTCAGGCGCGGATGCGCCGCATTTCGGCCCGTTATAGAGGACTGTCCAGGCGCTGCCAAGGTCAACCATGAGCTGAAGAAGAGCATCAATATGCTCAGTAATAGACTGGGGTCTATGTTCTTTATGACAGATGGTAAAATGGGAAGGGAAAACAGGCGCAGGATTACAGAGGATCAAATATTCATTCCGGTATATGATCCCCTTCTGTTCTTCCGGAAGATTATTCAGGCACAGGAAACAGGGACGTTCTTTTATCCCTTTTTCTTCCACATCGGCAAGGGTACTCTTTATTCTTCCGGGATTGTGCTGGACACGGATAATAAAACCATTGCAGGCTATTTCCCGCACAGCAATGTTTTCCAGATATGCATAACCTTGCCGGCAATCGGGCCATGTATCCTTTTGTTCCGACAATAGTTCACAGCAAAGAACGGATAAGGAGTCGGGGCCTTGTTGTCTGTCGAAAACTGCATAGATCCGGCTCATTTCGGTTTTTCCTGATTCATCTTCTGCCGGGCAAGAATTTCATCGGTTCTGACCCTATCTTTAAAGGCATCGTTGCGGTTTACAGCAACAATTGCAAGCGCAGCGTCGGTATTCCCCGGCCAGCGCCTGCAAAGGTACAGGCTTTCATAAATCCTCCCGATCCGGTATTCTCTGCATATCCTCAATGCAGCAGTATAGTCTTCACCATAACTCACATTGAGAAACCCCATAGTACGCATAAGACCGGTGTCAAATGCCCTGGGAGCACCAAGACCGTTGATGCGCAGAGCATTATTGTGACCGTTCTCGTCAGTCCATTCACGATGGTCTATCAGCCCCGGTGGAATTTCTTCAAGATCAAAATTAACAATAGTGTAGGAACCGATTACCATGGCATAGTTTCCTTCACGGAGCATATGGACGATCTTTCCGAGTGCATGGGGGCTGCTGTAAAGATCATCCGAATCGAGCTGGACAGCATAACGCCCGCAGTTCTCGCTGTAAATGGCCTCATTCCAGCAACCGCCTATGCCAAGTTCAGTACTTACAGGTATGATATGCCTTATTGCAGAATTCTCTTCGGCCAGATCGGAGAGGACAGAAGTGGTCCCGTCTGTCGAGTGATTATCTACAACAATGATGTTGAATGAAAATTTTACATCCTGTGATAGGGCGCTCTTTACAGCCTCGGCAATTGTTGCTTCACGGTTTCGCACGGGTATGATAACCGAGGCTTCCACCGGGAATGATTGAGGCCCTTTCTCAGCCTCTCTGAAGTAATAAGGAGGAAGATAGGCACCTATCTTCCTCAGGTAATCGGTAAAGACCATCTCCATTTCCTTCTGGACATTAACATTCCTTGGATCAACGTAGTTAAATATCTTTTCAATACCGGATGTCTCATCTTTTTCGATTACAGAATAGAGAGGCTCATTCAGGTGATAAACAGGATAATCTATGGAAACCTTGAGCCGAAGCGCATAGAGCCCTGCAAATTTTACATGTGGCATGGGGCCGTATTTTTCAAGGACATTCCGTACAGCAGGAACTGAAAGGAGCATCATGGCGCCGAAGTCAAAGTCATCGCGGACACTCCCTGACTGGTAATCATTCAATGGATGAAAGTCCCTGCCCTTCCTGTCTTCATCATAAAAATCCGCATAAACAATACCTGCCTTTGCGTATGCGGATGCTTCCATAACGCTATTCAGGGCATCAGGTTCAAGAGAAATATACAAGGGCTTTGGTAATAGGAGAAGATATTCTGTTTGGATATTACTTAGAATAATCTCAAGTGTTTCCTGCGATAAAAGGGAACCGGCCGCAAGGATACGACACCCTGGCACATTAAGTTGAACCCTTTCCTGACTGACAATCATGACATCTTCGACCAAATCCGACTTTACAAACTCAAGCAGGGTTTTCTCAAAAAAAGGTTCCGGGCTGTAGGGGGTGACTACGGCAAGAGGCTTCATTTAAAAGCTCGCATAATACCTCAGTTGTAATCATTAAAGGATAATGGGTATGCAAACATTGCAGGCCGGCAGCTATCCTTTCTCCTGACCGGCAACCTTGCCCCATGAATCGCGAAGCTGCACGGTTCGATTAAATAAAATCTTCTCGGGCAAAGCATCTCTCAAATCAACACAGAAATAGCCCAGTCTTTCAAACTGATAAATGTCCCCGGGCAGGGCATTGACCAGACTTTTCTCTACATAACATGCGGGAAGGGTTTCCAATGACCCGTTGTTCAGATAATTTTTATAATCACCATCTGTTGCCGATGGATCGGGGATCTGGAAAAGACGGTCATAGAGGCGGATTTCCGCCGGAATGGCATGATGCGCCGATACCCAGTGGATAACTCCTTCAACCTTGCGCCCGTCCGATGGAGGACTGTTTCGTGTCTGTGGATCATAGGTACAGTGGATTTCAGTAATCTCACCGGTCTTTTCATCCTTGACCATACCTGCAAATTTCACAATATAAGAACTCCTCAGACGTACCTCGCGTCCGGGACCAAGGCGTTTGTATTTCTTCGGAGGAGTTTCATGAAAGTCATCGCACTCAATATAGAGCTCCCTGGAAAAAGGGACCATCCTCGTTCCCATAGATGGATTCTGGGGGTGATTTGCGCACTCAAATTCTTCAGTCTGTCCTTCCGGGTAGTTGTCAATAATAACCCGGAGGGGCCGTAAGACACCCATCACGCGCGGGGCTTTCTCGTTTAAATCTTCACGGACGCAATGCTCAAGAAGGGAAATATCAACAAGGTTGTCATTTTTTGCCACACCGATCTTTGCGCAAAAGTTTCTGATTGCCTCCGGCGTGTAGCCGCGCCTTCTCATACCGGCCATGGTCGGCATACGCGGATCATCCCAACCTGTTACACGTTCTGTTTCAACTAATTCGATGAGTTTGCGTTTGCTGAGGACTGTATAGCTGAGATTGAGGCGCGCAAATTCTATCTGGTTAGGCCGGTCTCCTTCAATCAACTGTTCAACAATCCAGTCATACAAAGGACGATTATTCTCAAACTCAAGGGTACAGATTGAATGGGTGATTCTCTCGATAGAATCGGAAAGACAATGGGCAAAGTCGTACATAGGATAGATAACCCATTTTGTATCTGTCCGGTAGTGGGGCGATCTTTTGATACGGTAGATGATGGGGTCACGCATAACAATGTTTGGAGAGGCCATATCTATTCTGGCCCGGAGTACATGGGCACTGTCCTCAAATTCACCCGCTTGCATACGGGAAAAGAGATCCAGGTTCTCTTCAACAGAACGATTTCGATAGGGGCTCTCTCTGCCCGGTTCAACAAGCGTACCGCGATACTCCCTCATCTGATCCGGCGTCAGGCTGCAAACATAGGCCTTTCCGGATTTAATGAGTTGTACGGCAAAATTGTACAATTGCTCAAAATAGTCAGAGGCATAGAACAGACGGTCATCCCAGTCGAATCCCAGCCAGCGAATATCGTTAATAATCGATGTCACATATTCCAGCGATTCTCCACTCGGATCTGTATCATCCAGCCGTAGGTTACAGGTGCCTTTATACTGAGCAGCAATTCCAAAATTAAGGCAGATTGATTTTGCATGTCCAATATGCAGATAACCGTTCGGTTCTGGCGGAAAGCGCACAGCAACACGGCCTGCGTGTTTGCTTGTCCTGAAGTCATCCTCGATAATGTCACGAATAAAATCCGTTGGGGAAGAAATATCCGTTTGTGTCATATTTATAAACTCCTTCAACCTTTATTAAATTCTTACCACATACAGCTTCCTCTTTCAAGAAAACGCTGTTTCAGACAGTAAGCTGAGTTTTTCAATAGTCATGTTTAGGACCCTTTTATTTTTATCAGGCATTGTTCAATACATAATTAATCAATGTCTTTGAACATTAACGGTTGAAAGGATAGTCTATTTTTGTTATTTTATCTTATTAAAATAATTTACAAAAATACTTCTTCATATAATCAGCCAAGTTATGAATAATTTTTATGGCCTTACACTAAAAGAACTTGAAACCCTGATCGGCGCCCTCGGAAAAGAAAAATACCGGTCCCGGCAGCTTTTTAAATGGATATATAATAAAGGCATCCTCGATTTTGATGAGATGAGCGATGTCCCGAAAGGCCTGCGTGTAATATTCAAGGATATGTTTGATTTAAAACATCTTGAAATAAAAGATGTTTTAACATCAACAGACGGATCTATAAAATTCGGGTTTCTCGGGGAAGACGGTAATCTTATTGAAAGCGTTTTAATACCGGAAAAAGAGAGAAATACCCTTTGCATATCCAGCCAGATAGGGTGCAGGATGGGATGCAGGTTCTGTGTTACCGGAAAAATAGGATTTATACGTAATCTCAAGGTTTCAGAGATTGTAGGGCAGCTTATAGGGGTAAAACAATATCTCAGCGACAGGAAAATTACAAATATCGTTTTCATGGGCATGGGCGAACCCATTGACAATCTCGGCAACTTCGGCCGTGCCCTTGAAATATTGAAAGACCCCGTAGGCCTCGACTTCTCACACAGGAAGATTACAGTATCATCGGTGGGCTTAATAGGGGGTCTGAAGACGATAGAGCCGAAAGCTGCAGGTATTGCAATATCCCTGAATGCAGCAGATGATAAAACAAGGACATACCTTATGCCCATTAACAGATTGTATCCGATACGAGAGATTATCGATTATGTAAAGGGCTTTAAGGGAGGCAATCGTAACAGGATTACCTTTGAGTATATTTTGATAAAGGATATTAATGACTCGCCCGATAGTGCAAAACTCCTCTCCGAGTTGCTGGCCGGGCTTAGGTGTAAGATAAACCTCATACCCTACAACGAATCACCGTATATTGACTTTAAAGCTCCAACGGATAAAACCATAGAACAATTTCATGCTTATCTCCTGGGCAAACACTTCACCGTTATTGTGAGGGAATCCAGGGGAAAGGACATTGCCGGGGCCTGCGGACAGTTGGGCATGAGGTACTTAAACGAAAATCTTAAAAAACGGAATGAAAATTGATGAACTCGTAAAAAGTCGATATTTCTCTTTTCGTCATTCCGGACTTGATCCGGAATCCAGTAAATTCAATTAGTTCTGGACTCCGGCTTTCGCCGGAGTGACGGTTTTAGGATTTTTTACGAGACCATCAAAATTAGGTTATTGTTTTACTTGGAGGATGGATATGGATGATGCGCTACCCACATATAAGAACTCTTTTTTCTGTGATCTCAACAGGGAAGACGGATTAAAACTAAAGATGTTCCATAAAGACAACGTTGTATATTGCGACCTGCTTATTGATAACAGGTTTGAAGGCTATACAAACGTATTGCATGGGGGAATGATTTTCGGCATCCTGGACGTTATTATCTGGTATGTCATATTCATGGAGACAAAAAAGATATGCATGACCCGGCATGTTGAAATGGAATTCGTAAAACCTGTTATGTGCAATTTGCCTTATGTCGCCAAAGGGAAGGTTGTAAAGGTCAAGGGCAGGAATATCTATGCATCTGCCTGGGTTGAAGACGACAACGGTGATGTTTATGCAAAAGTAAATGCAATATTCAGGGAGTCAAAGGACTTGTCTGTAAGTGATTTTATAGACAGGATGGACTTCGGCCATACATCACCGGATATAAAGGCATATTTTATGTCTCTGGTAGAAACCCAACCGTAGGATGTCCTTCGTGAAGCTCTATTTCGATTGTCTGAAGCAAGCGCTCTATCCCTTCCTTCTTCCTGCATGATATAGAAACTGCATGGTAACGGTCTTCTATACGATCAAGGAATTCCCTGTCAATCATGTCAATCTTGTTAAAAACAACAAACACTTTTTTCTCATTCAGGTGTAGTTTTGTAATGAGTTTCTCCACGACATGTATCTTTTCTTCAAAGTCAGGTGAGCTTATGTCTACAAGGTGCAGGAGGAGGTCCGCATCTTCCAGCTCTTCAAGGGTAGCAATGAAAGCCCTGAGAAGCACTTCGGGCAGGTCTTTGATGAAACCAACCGTATCTGTTACAATTATGTTTTTCCGTTCAGGGTATTTTATGAGCCTTGTTGTTGGATTTAATGTGCTGAAGGACCTGTCCTCTGCCTCAACATTGCTTTTTGTAAGCAGGTTAAGCAACGTTGATTTGCCTGAATTTGTATACCCGACAATAGATACGATGGGTATAAGTGAATCCCTCCTTCTTTCCCTCTTTTTATCCCTTATTTTTCGTATCTCTTCCAGCTTCTTTTGCAGAAATGAGAGCCTTGCCCGTATCCTGCTCTTATTCACCTCAAGTTTTGTCTCGCCGGGACCCCTGGCACCTATTCCGCCGGTCAATCGTGAAAGAGCGGCATTTTTCTCTGCAAGACGCGGAAGAATATAATTAAGCTGGGCAAGTTCTACCTGTATTTTCGATTCGTTTGTATTAGCGCGTTGGGCAAAAATATCGAGTATCAACTGATTTCTGTCAATAACCTTAAGTTCGGTCAGGGCTGAGATATTCTTTATCTGGCCAGGGGTCAATCCCTCATCAAAAACAAGGAGGTCTGCTTCCTGCTGCCGGCATTTCATTATAGTTTCCTCCAGCTTACCCTTGCCGATAAGGTACTTTGGATGCAATTCCTTGGTCCTTTGTATAGCCGTATCCAATACGGCTATCCCTGCCGAATAGCAGAGGTCTCTTGCTTCAGCTATGCTGTCTTCAACATCCTTGTGCCTGCCGGGCAGGACAACGCAGACAAGGACGGCTTGTTCCCTGCCTTCAGCAAGCGTATAAAGACTCCCTTTAGCCTTGGCAAACTCATTCTCAAGCTCGGTTACAAGTCCGATGAAATCAATTTCAAGGTCTTGTATAACCACGGGACCGATAAATTCCCATGCCTTTCCTTTTTTATCCTCCGGTATAAGATGACCGATATGTATCATCTCTATTGACTCACCTCTTCTTTCGGTGATAGCAGCAACAAGATCAAGCTGTAATATGGCAAGGTCGGTTAAGTCCTCTTTTGAGAGAAGCTCCCCCTCTATGTGCGTGTGGACAAAACGCACCCCTCTGAACCTTTCCCGCCCAACTCTCTCAGTCACAAGTGGAGGTATTTCGATCCTTCCTTTTTCTCCAATCACTACATATTCAACAAGACCCCGCCTGTTTATGATAAGACCTACCTGTCTCGATATCTCCCTCGAAATTTGCATCATGTTTTTTGCTGTGTCAAAGGTGATAATCCGGGAAGGCTCGATTTTTTTTGTGTAGAGATTGAGAAGCCTTCTTTTTATAAGGCGATTAAGCCCCTGTGTTTTGCCGTAGAGTTCTATGGTCTGCCTCGTTTTTAAATTGTTTTAGCCATTTGTTAGGGTTTAAACAACCTTTAGTTATTCGTTGACAATAAGATCTCCGTCTATCTCTACAGATACAGAGAATTTGACACTGTCGAGGAGTATCATTACACGGTCTTTACCTTCCAGTTCCTTTTCAAATATCCCGCTTATACCTTTAAAAGGTCCGTCTTTAACCAGAATTTTTTCACCCTTTTTAAACTGTTTCTTTTCAAGCGTTGCTACACCGTCTTCAAGTCTGTATCTGATAAATGCTATCATCTCATCTTGTACAGGGACAATCTTGCCGCCAAAATGTACGATTGTCTTCACGCCCCTTGTATACTTTATAAGGTGAAAATCATCTATAGGATGAAATCTTGCAAAGATATATCCCGGGAACATCTGCTCAACCACATAGATAAATTTACCATCCTTATATTTTCTCAGTTTAAGCTTCGGGGCAAGAACTTCTATATCTCCGCTTGAAAGATTGTTTGCAGCCCTGTCCTCGTTTTTTGGTTTAGTATTCACGACAAACCATCTCTTCATATAGTTCCCTTAATCATATTTACCACTCATTATCATTTAAAATACACAATTTTGCAAGTCAAATGAATGCTCATCAAATCCATTATCCAAGACATACCTCGAATGATGTTTTCCATTGCAGTTTTCATTCGATGCCGGGAGAGGCTTTTATCCCGAAACTTTACAGGCAATTGGGGGTGCCCTTTCTCTCAGATATTCTGAAAGATCTTTTATATAAGAAATCTGCTAAATAACTTGACATAATTAAGTATTTTTAATATCATGAAATAAATGAAGATAGAAATACTCGGGTGTTATGGAAATGTAACGGGCAATTACAGGGCAACGTCGTTTCTTGTAAACGATACCCTTCTGATAGACGCAGGCACGGTTACTGAAGTGCTTGACGATAAACAGTTGGGTCGTATAAAAAATGTGATTATAAGTCATACGCACATTGATCACGTTAAGGGTATTTTCCCCTTTGCTGATGAGCTTGCCATGATGAATATAGAAGGCTTGAAACTCCTGAGCGTGAAAAACATACTTGATATTATATCTAAAAACCTCTTCAATAACCTCATATGGCCTGATTTTACCATAATACCTTCTGTGAACAACGCCATCATAAATCTGCAGGAAATAGCGCTTGAGCAGGAATCACTCATAGATAACATCATCATAAAACCTGTTCTCATGACACACACCGTTTATACAGTCGGGTATGTGATAAAAGAAGGCGAAAAGGGCTTCATGTTCACTGCAGACACCGGTCCTACGAAAAGGTTCTGGGAGGTGGCAAGAGAAGAGAAAGGCATAGAATTTATTATTGCCGACGTCTCATTTCCAAACCGCTTAGAGGGCATGGCAAAGATTTCCGGACACATGACGCTGTCCATACTCATTGAGCATCTTGACAGGTTCGGGCTTGACGATATGCCGGTTTATATAAGCCATATAAAACCCATTTTCCTGAATGAAATTCTGAATGAATTAACTCTATCAGAAAGAAGTAATATCAAACCTCTTGAACAGGGGGCCAGGATAGTATTATGATATACTATAGGTGATTTTAAATATAAATCTAATATAACGGGGTGGGTTATGAAGAAATATTTTATTACTTTTGCTTCATGTTTTTTTATTTTATTTCTTGCGGGTTTTGCCTTTAGTGAAACCTTATTTGACCAAGGCCTCAAAGACTTCAAAGATGAAAACTATGAAGAGGCCCTTGCAAACCTCATTGAGGCTCGTAAGCTTGAACCCACCTCAACAACGGCAGCCTTTTATCTCGGACTTACCTACAAAATCCTGGAGAATTACAAAGAGGCTGTGCCTCATCTGCGGGATGCCGTCACCTTCAGCCCTCCTGTCAGGGAAGCCCTTGTAGAGCTGATAGACTCATTATATCAGACTGAAAACTTAGATGAAGCAAATAAATGGATTGCAGTGGGTGAAAAAGAAGGCATCGCTCCTGCACGTATTCAATTCCTGAAAGGGCTCAATTTGCTTAAAGAAAACAAAAACGCCGACGCCATTGTTGCCTTTGAGAAAGCAAAGGAGATGGACAAGACCGTTGCCCAGGCAGCCGATTTCCAGATCGCCAGCGCCTATATGAAGATAGGAAAGCTAAAGGACTCACAGAAACGTTTTAAATCATTGATTACCCTTGATCCCACATCAGACCTCGCCACCTATGCAAGGGATTACGACAGGGCCGTAACAGACAAGATAGAGGCGGAACGACCTTTCAGGTTCAATGTGAGCCTCGGCTACAAATACGATTCCAACGTGAATGCACGGCCTGCATCAGGTACTGTCTTCGATAACCCGAATAACTCATCTATGGTTTCCGGTCAGGAAGACACAGCGCTCAATGCAAACATCCGTGCCATTTACATCGCACCTTTCTCTTTCAAAACCCCCTATAGCCTTTCCGTGCAGTACACCCTATCTGCCGACCGTTATATGAGAAGGGACGATTACAACTTGGCGCAACAGTCTGTCACGGTCACCCCCGGATACAGCTTCAGCAAGGTTGCTCTTACCGTACCGCTTCTATTCGGCTATATCAACCTGCAGAGGGAAAAGGGCAATGATTTCCTGAACAAACTTGACTGGTGGTCGGATACCCGGTATCTCCTTACTATGGGACTCACCCCTACAGCAAGATATATGATCAACGACAAGAATATTCTGGAGCTTACTTACGGGTTTATGCGGAATAAATATTACAATACTACCGAAATTACCGTGGCTCCGGACCCCAATGAAGACCGGGACGGCGAGAGCAACAGTGGCTCTCTCGGATGGACATACTTTTTTAAAGAAGGAACAGGAATATTTACCATTAAGTATACCTATACCGCCATGGGAACCGACGGGCACAACTGGTCCTATGATGAGGACAGGTTCAGCCTGAGTTTCCTCTATCCACTGAAGAAGAACCTCAAGTTCCAGTATTCATCGGATGCCGCATTTACAAAATACAAACACGACAACACGATCTTTAACATCGCAAGAAGGGACGATACATTCACCAACTCCATCGGCCTTATCTATACGCTTTTCAAGAATATGGACATTATCGGACAATTTACCTATACTAAGGACAATTCCAATATAAGCACATACGATTATGACAAATCCATTGCTTCTATCAGTGTAGAATACAGGTTTTAAGGAGGTTATTATGAAAAGACATCTTGTTATATCCTTTGCGATTATTTCTCTTGTCTTCTTATCCTTTGCAAGCCTGTCTCATGCTGTCCTGGCCGGTAAGGTCAGTCTCCTTGAAGGCAGAGTAGACGTCCTGAAGCCGGGGAAGAATGCAGCAGCACCGGTAAAAACAGGAGAACCTGTAGATGTGGGCGATATCTACCGTGCAAAGAGCGACGGCAGGATAGAGATTGTTTTTATAAACGGCAATATTTTAAAGATTGCCCCGAACACCAGGGCCGAGATAAAAGAAGCCATGTTTGAAGGGGATAAGAGCAGCAATATCATCAAGCTCCACCGCGGGAGGGTTCAGGCTATCTCCAGCGAAGAGTTTATCAAAAAGGTAGCCGGATTTGCAGAAGGCAACAAGTATGAAGTTCATACCCCCAATGCTGTAGCAGGGATCAGGGGCTCCAATATGATCGTTTCTTTCCTCCGGGGCGTTACAGGCACACTCTTTACTATCGGCAGGGGGTACCAGTTTAACCCCAATGACCCGCAAAGGAGAATAGTGAACATTGTGGGCGGCACCATATCTTTTATAGCATCTGCCACCGGTTCCCCGACGCCTCCAAGAACAGCTACATCGAATGAAATATCCGTTCAGGTCAATGCCGTGACAACAGTAGAAAAACCGAAGGGCGAAGGGGGCCAGGGACAACAGGCTTCCGGAGGCACAACATCGGGTACCGGCACAGGTAGTACATCGGGCACTGGAACGGGCGGTACATCGGGTACCGGCACAGGTAGTACATCAACCGGAGGCACACAGTCTTCAGGCGGATTCAATCCGAATGCTGCACCGGTTGGGCCTGTTGCACCGGCTCCTGCTCCGCCGCCGCCGCCGCCGCCGCCGCCGCCACCGCCGCCACCACCGCCGCCGCCTGTACCTCCAGCACCTTCAAATACCAATTTTAAAAGTTACATGTCTACATCCATATGGCATTTTGCAGGCGATTATACATTATTCGGCGCTGTCACTTCGCCGTTATATATTAAACTTACCTGGGGGGCAACTCCGAGCGATCTTGATGCGCATGCATTGATTGCGGCAACAAGTTCTTCTGGTTCAAGATATCATGTATATTACTACGACAAAGGATCATCATCTGCTTACCCCTATGCAAAATTAGACCAGGATAAAACGTCGGGATATGGCCCTGAGACAATCACCGTTCAGCAATTTACCGTCGGCAATACCAATTATTATGTATATAATTATTCCGGAAGCCCTTCGATAACAGCTTCCAGCGCAGTTGTCGAAGTGAAAGACGCCAGCAATAATGTAATAGCTACCTATAATGTCCCCACAACCGGCACCGACAGGTACTGGAATGTCTTCTTGGTTCAGGCAAGCAGCACTACTTCGGGCACCCTCTATTCGTTAAGTAGTTCAGATAGTATCTCAGATACTTCTATTCCGAAATGGTATAGCAGCGGTTCTGTCACAGGGACACTAAAGGGTTCAGGCCAGTTATGGACACAGGGTACTGAAGTGCCTGTAACAGTGACAGGGACAGGATACGGAGGTGGCAGCAACCACGGAACAATTGTTAATAACACAATATACAGTCAAAACAATTCGAACAGCAATAAAACAACCAGTGATGGCGGCGCCTATTATGGGGTGTTCAGCGCGTCCGAGCTAAATAAAAATGTGAAAGCCAGAATTGCGCTCCTTTATATTAACCCTTCAGGCAATAGCGCAGGGTACATAGGCAGCAGAGGCTCGCTTACCGGCACGGCAAACAGCAGTGATGATACATTCGCATTAAGCGGCAACGTATTCAGTGCACAAATTGCATCCAATATAGGCGTGTTGCCTGCAGACCTTTATTCCAGCATAAGCTCTTCTTCTTATGCGGGCAGCTCCATTTCCGGCACTGGTTCATTTACGGCAGGCGGAACGATTACTGATACCAAGATAAGAGACAGCATGTATTATCAACAGATTTCAACCCAGAACTGGGGCATATGGAATACAGAGGCAGCTTTTATTTACCAGGGCACCGCAGGAAATGATTGGACTGCAACGATAAGTATGGATAACACAAATAACAGCAATTATAAAATAGACCAATTGGCAATTGTGGGGACGCAATGGTCCGATAAAAGGTTGGACGGTAGAGTGAGCGGATACGGTGCAGGCAAAACCCCCGACGGAGACGGCCGAACATGGCTCTATTTCGGCGATATTGTCGGTACCTTTGACCCGGTTTCATTGACTGCCCAATCCGTCCTGGTAGGTGGGTTTATTGGTACAAACAAATATCTTGAAATGGTTGCAACAGACGCCGGCAGGGCAAGTCTGCAGGTGCTCAATGTCCCCTGTGTTCAGGTGGGGAGCGCAAACTTAAGTGGTTCAGGAAACAACCTGACCGTTAACATGAACGATGTAAAATTCTTTTCAACATCTGCCGGCGTTGTACCGCAGGTATGGGCAACAGGGAGCGTGAACGGCACTTACACAGGTACCCCGTCTACATCATCTTCTGTAAACATAAGCGGCAGCGGTCTTTCCGCGCAGTTTGATGTCAAGCGATGGGATACAAGCGCAAAGATATGGGTATCCAAAATACAGAACGGCACCGGAAGCTTAAGCGGAGGCACATACAACGGCGCTGTAACATTTATGGGCGCAGGTTCAGGTACAATAGCACCCACTACATCAACAACTGGATCGTTTTCCGGCTCTGCAGCGGGGGTGGCGAAATAAACGACATGCATATGACAAAAAGAACGGTCATTGCCTGCTTCTTTATAATCTGTATTGTTGCCGTACTGGATATGCTCCCGGTTTCAGCACAGGAACTTAAAATCGGGATTTTCGACCTCCAAAAGATCATGAGGGAGTCAAAAACCGTTGGCGGTTACCGCCAGGATTTTCTGAAAAGCATTGAAACAAAAAGAAAGCCTCTACAGGATAAAGAAGAATTTGCAAAGGCTATTGAAGACAAGATCAAAAAGGATGGCAGCAGTCTTTTGCCGGGGGACAGGAAGGCCATTGAAGAAAAGCTTGTTGACGAAAGCAAGGAAATCAGAAGGATGAAAGAGGATTTTAACGCCGAGGCGATGAAGATGGACAGGGAACTGGCACAGAAGGCCTTTTTGGAAATAGATGTAATTATCAAAAAAATAGCCGAACAGGAGAATTATACTATCATATTTGAAAAAACTGCTGCCGGAATAGTCCACTTTAAAAACACGGTTGATATCACAGGCAAGATACTTGAACAATTCAAGTAAGTATTACAGTAAGCCCTGCCTTACAGTCAGGGCTTTTTTACTACTTCTCAGAAAACTTCACCACTTCTTTTTCTGCAGAACACTCTGCAATAGCGCATTCCTCTCCCTCTCCTAAAGATGATATCGCATAGATTGCAACAGGCTCGGCTTTGCCCTTTACCGCAACCCTGTCAAGCCCTTCGACTTTTAGTCTCCACATCTTCCCTTCGGTGATTATCCCTCTTATTTTATCGAGGGTAGATTCTGTAATAATGACGTCCGAGTCGTATTTACGTGTAAGTCCCTCCACCCTTGCGCCCAGGTTCACATTGTCGCCAATAACCGTATAATCCATCTTTTTCCCTTCAGCACCGATATTGCCTACGATAACCTCACCGGTATTGATGCCGAAACCTGCATAAAGAGACTCTCTGCCTTCAGATTCCCATTTTGCATGAAGCTCACCCAACCTCCTCTTCATATGAAGCGTACATTTGACTGCAAGCTCTGCATGGTTTTCCTGGGGCAAGGGGGCGCCCCAGAAGGCGACAATCTCATCCCCCACAAACTTGTCAAGGGTGCCCTCCCATTGGAATATTATATCCGTCATCTCTCCAAGATATTCATTGAGAATTTGCACAACCTGCTCCGGCGAATGTTTCTCTGAAAATGTTGTAAAACCCCGCACGTCTGAAAACATGACGGTAATTTCCCTTCTCTCGCCGCCAAGTTTTGCAAGGCTTGGATTCTTTATAAGTTCATTGACAACTCTTTCCGTCACATAACTCGAGAACATGCCCCGTATCCTTTTGGCATACCGCTCCTCTGTTGCATACCGGTAAGCCGTTATAGTAAAATATGTAATTACCAGGTTGCTCCCTGTAAAGCTTAAGTCAATCCATATATTTTTCTCGAAAAAGAAATAATTGGCAATCAAATAAAGCGCTCCTATAAAAACAAAGGAGAGAAGGGCGCCGAATAACGCTTTTAGCCTTACAATCAAAATAGAGAAAATTATGCCGGAGATAAGAATAATCAAAATATTTGTAAGATTTGTGATTCTAAAAATAAAATCTTTATGCAATATAGATGTTATAACATTCGCGTGCTTCTCCACACCGGCCATGATCCCTGTGGGTGTTACCCTCAAATCATATATCCCTACCGCAGTTGCCCCGATAAGAACGATCTTGTCTTTAATTTTAGATGGGGCTACCTTGTTCTGAAGAACATCAAGAGCAGATATTTGCGGCGTCGTCCCCTCCGGCCCATAGTAGCGTATGAGCGTCCTACCCCAGAAATCCGTAGGGATAAAGCTATCCCCCAGTTGAATCCCATCGGTTGCCTTCAGCGTCATTGCCTCCATTGGCAAGCCCATAAAAACCCTTGCTGCCTGGAGGCTTATGGATGGAAATATTTCCCCGTCGAATTCCACGGCCATTATTTCCCACCTGAGGACCCCGTCCTTGTCCGGGATCATATTAATATGACCGAGTGTCTTTGCACCCGCTGAAATTTCCTTTAACGGCATAAGGACTTTATTGGCGCTTATAGGTGGAAATATCTTAAAATTACCGGAGTCGCGCACCATAGGGAAAGAACTGTCATACAGAATATTCTCGCTTATCTTGCTTTTTTCACCCTTAAAATCAAAAACAACAGGGAGGATAACGTTTCCGGCTTTTTTTATGGATGCTGCAAGAACATCATCGTCTTTCCAGGGTTCGCTGAAAATAATATCCAGAGCAATGACCTTTGCTCCCATTTCATTTAAAGCATCTATCATAAGGGCTACTTTGCTCCTGTCCCAGGGCCATCTTCCTATTTTTTCAAGGCTTTTGTCGTCAATCCCCACAATTACGACCTCTTTCAACGGAGCTTTCATTCCATGAATATGATATCTTACATCGTAGAGAAGAAGTTCAAGGCGCTCAAGAGGAACAAATTTGATGACAACAAGTGTAGCAAATATAAGTGTAATAATGACCCCGATTATTGTTGGAAGGAGTGTTTTTCTCATATGCGAATTTGTCCTTTTTCAAGCATTACTAATGTGGTATAGTAGACAGATAGTATCATATTGAATTATTAAATTAAATATTTATCATTTTGCGCCCGTAGCTCAGTTGGATAGAGCGTCTGCCTCCGGAGCCAGAGCATTGGACCTTATGGAGCTCGAAAATATTGGTTAATTAGTTGTTTTTACTTACTATTTAAGAAAATTAATTTCATGGGGTTTTAATAAAATACCCTATTTTTTAATGTTTTTTATCACAGTTTTATTACAGTTTTATCACAGTGGGCATTCAATAAGAGCCGAGAAAATATTAGCGCAAATAATGGATTTGTCATAGGCATCTATTTTGAATGGAGTATGTATATTTGCACAAAAGTGTCAGAATTTATCTGAACAAAAGTACTTGACGAATGTACCGATTATGTACTCCCTGCCACCGGCGTTGTCTTTGCCGTGTATTGTGATCGTTTCCCCGGTCCTGTTTATAACAACTTGATATACATTTCCGTACTGGTCGGTCAACATAGTATCGTATCCTGTCACCTTTATCCGCCAAAGTTCCACCTGAGTAAAGCAAATGCTGGAGGTGATATAACAGTAGTATTTATCTTTAAGATATTCATAAAGTACCAGGGTCATGTCCTTTAGCTCAAGATATACGTCACGAGATGGATTATTCGGTGCTCTTTGCCAGGCACAGCCATTGAATTTGGCAAGAAAACTCTCTATTTCGTTTTTTTGATATGTTCCATCAGATACATTGCCGGATGATAGGGGCGGCGTTGCAGATTGAAGATTCTGAGAGCAAACGGATACTGGAAGGAAAACAAGACAAAGCAAGCACGCAAGCAGCGCAACGAAAAACAGGTATTGTCTTTGAATATCAAACATTCTTCTGTTCCATAGGATAGTGGGATAGTCTTTTAATTAGGCTATACTGAAAATGGACTTTTTACAAGTGCCAAACCGGCATGACCCATATCCCCTCTATTCACCAATTGTTGATGTAGCCTTTATCGATTCTCTTTGCCGTGGCATATCCTGCAAGGGTGCTTGACACATATAACTTCATGTGCTATTACAGCAAACAAGGGACACTCATAGCCAGATATGGTATGAAGCCCGTAGCAACCTTATGGGGTGGAATAAAAATGAAGCCCGTGATGTTTTTGCGAGCTAATTAACTCTGGGTGTCCCTTGTTTCATACATTGCTTATTTTTCTCAGCCCTTTTAATGAAAGCCCCACCTATTTTGATATTCGTTACTTGGTTTTATTGATTCTTTCCTGTGAATAGCAGAAAATTATCGCTTCTACCCACCTATCAAACATACAGGCTTTCCTGCAAATCTGAGAATTATTGAAGTCGAGATTTGCAACTGGTGCGTTTGTGTAGCAGCTTTCATTCGATAATGCACAAGGATGATCAATATGAAAATTGTTTTACCAAATTATTAAAGCCACCTACCAATCAAGCCTATGGCCCTTTCAATGGATCCGATGATTATTTATTGAAGTCGAGATTTGCAACTGGAGCGTTCGAATGGCAGCTTTCTTTCCGTAATCCGCAAAAGTAATCAGTGGGAAAATTAAATTCGCCGGTTATTAACGCCGCCCATAAAACTTGCAGGCCAGGGCATAAGTAAAATTGTCGGTTGCCAGTTGAAATATTTTATCGCCATCGAAGAAATATTATTTAAAAATATTGTCTGTTAATTATCAAACTTATATTCAGCATTTTTTTCAAAATATATTTTCCACTGCCATACACTTGGCAGTCAGGCATGGTATAAAATACACAAGAAACATGTGGAGGTATAAATGTCATTTAAATTTGATTCATTAATGAGGATTCTTAACATGCTTGACAGAAAAGAAAAGGTAACAGTACAGTCGCTTATGTATGATTTGAATATCAGTGAGAGGAGCACCTACCGCTATGTGACAACCCTGAAAGATGCCGATTTCCCCATCAACTTTGACAGGGAAAAGGGTACATATACCTTCGAAGAAGGGTATAGCCTGAGCAAGCCGGACCTTACACTGGAAGAGATCCTTGCCTTCTCTCTGGCCAGGAAACTCCTCGGTAATTTTGGCCCCGGCATGGAAACTACCCTTGATCAGATAGAAAAAAAGATTTCCATAAAGAAATCCGGGGTATTAAAGAATGTTATTTTCTCTCATGAAGATTTTTCAGCCAAGGTTGGAGAGTACCTTTTTTCCATTCACCAGGCAATTCAGAATTTTCAGAAGATTGAACTTGTTTACAGGGCGCTCTATTCAGACGAAGTGACAAAACGTAAGGTAAACCCTTACTATCTTTTTTCCCAGGATGATTTATGGCATTTCAGGGCATATTGTAATCTGAGAAAAGATTTTAGAACTTTTGCTCTTGATCGTATAAAATCAATGAGAATACTCGATGAACACTTTGTCCCTGGAAGAATCCCGCAAGAAGATGAACTTGCAGGTGCTTTCGGAACATATATCGATGGTGAACCCGTAGAGGTAGTCATGAGATTTGATGAAGATATAAAACCCTATATTCTGCGGAAAAAATGGCATAAAAGCCAGCAGGATCACCCTCTTGATGACGGGAGAATTGAACTGACCTTTATTGTTAACGGCATTGAAGGCATAAAGCAATGGGTATATAAATGGCTCCCATATGTTGAGGTTATAGAACCGAAAGAACTTAAGGCAACACTATTGGAAGACTTGACTAGATCCATTGAGAAAAACAGGAAAACAATGAAAGGTAAAACGTGAAGGGTCAAAAAACAATATCGGATAGCTGTTTTGTAGATCGATGAATAGGAGCACAAATCAGCAATAAAGACTTTTGTAAAAAAAGGGAGTACCATGGAATATAACAAGAAAGATGAAATATACCTAAACAAGTCGCTCTTTATCAGGGCTCTCCAGTGCCACAAATCACTCTATCTCAAGAAGCACCAACCTGATTTGGCAGAGACGCCTTCTGAGGACCAGCAGGCAAGAATGGAGAGCGGACAAGAAGTCGGCATCCTTGCTCAGGATTTATTCCCGGGAGGCATAGAGATTCCGTATGAGGGATTAAGTTATGATGAGCAGCTTGCAAGAACAGATGAAGCAGTCAGGACGGGCCATACGATCTATGAAGGCGCCTTCAGATATGACAATATTTTCATTAAAGTTGATATCCTTTACAAAGGTGCTGACGGCTGGGAACTCTATGAGGTAAAGGGATCAACGGAGGTCAAGGAATACCACACAAACGACATTTCCCTTCAGTACTATGTCCTTAAAAATGCCGGTATCCCCGTATCGAGGGCATGTCTTGTCCATATCAACAACCAGTATATACGTAACGGTGAAATAGAGGTTGGTAAACTCTTTATCTCAGAGGACCTTACCGGTATGGTTCAGGAGAAAGAAAGCTTAGTCAGGGAAGAGGTTGCAAAGATGCGGGAGATGCTGAATGGTGACGTGCCTCAAATTGATATTGGAAGTTACTGCGACGACCCGTACCCATGTGATTTTAGCAGCCACTGCTGGAAACACATTCGGGAAGGGTCTGTCTTTGACCTGGCAGGCAGGGGCGTTGACCGTTACGACCTTTACTACAAGGGGGTCAAAAGACTCATCGACATCCCCACAGACATTCTCACGAACAGCCAGAGGATTCAAGTTGAGTGCGCAAGGGACAAAAGCAGCATAATTGACAAGGAACAGTTAAGGAAATTCCTTTCACGGCTCTGGTATCCGCTCTATTTTCTTGATTTCGAGACATATATGCCTGCCATCCCCCTTTATGACGGGATGTCACCCTACCAGCAGATGCCTTTTCAGTATTCTCTATTCGTGCAGATAAATGAAGGAGTGCCCCTTCAACACTATGAATACATTGCTCAACCCAACGTTGATCCGAGGAGAGAGCTTATCGAAAAACTCCTTTATGAGATTCCCCAGGGGTCATGCGGACTTGCCTACAACTCCTCTTTTGAGGTAAACAGACTGAATGAACTTGCTGTATGGCTTCCAGAATACAAGGATACAATTGCTGAAATTACAGAAAACATTATTGACCTGGCAATACCTTTCAGAAGCAAATATGTCTACTCATGGGAAATGTGTGGTTCTTACTCACAGAAGGCTGTACTGCCTGCTCTTGTACCTGAGCTGAGTTATAACGGTATGGAAGTTGCTGACGGCGGTATGGCTATGGATGCCTACTTCCAGATGTGTACCTCCAAAGATCAGGACGAAATTGAAAGAATCAGGAAAGCCCTCCTCGAATACTGTAAGCTCGATACTTTGGGAATGGTGAAGATTTTGGAGAAGCTGAAGGCACTTATCTTATAGTGTTAAACCTTAGGAATGATACGGAAATAAAACGAGCCCTGGAAGAAAGGGGTTTTGTTACAACCTGGAGCGATCCTTTTTTTGACTGGATTCGCAAATCCAATGCCAACAGCTCCGAACTGCCAGAAAAACCACAGCGGTTTTTCATCACTGATCCTCCAGTTCCGAAGGTTGCTCCCTTTGACATCGCCACAATAAGAATAGACACCTCCAACGATTCCATCTACTTTGCCCTCACCTTCTATTTCTCCAGTGTTATGGAACCATGTCTTGGACCGGAGGACTTCCATGAGGTCTTTCATAAACATGATACGTACTGGATCGTAAAGCTCGAAGAATATTTCAGTGAAATAGAACATCGGTTTAAGCTCAAATGGAATATTGAATACGATTCAACCATTGAAGATACTCTCTACGGCTTGTTTCTATTTGATCAGGATGAAAAGGTTTTCGAAATTCTGGAAGCGTTAAAAATATCGCAGGATTCTGTTTGCCGGAAGGCTGGCAATCAAATGGGTTTAACCAATTTAGGAGGATAGAAGAAATGAAAGGAAGATCTCAATTCATTGGCGCTGCTGGTCAGCATTACGTCGCTTATTGCCTCTCAATCCGTGGTATACACGCCGCTATTACACTTGGCAATGTGCCTGCCGTTGATGTGATTGTAGCGAAGCCAGACGGAGAGCTTGCACTGTCAATTCAAGTCAAAACATCCAGATGGGCGCACCGGCCTAATCGATACGGCAAGGAGTTGTGTGAATGGGATGTCGGCTCCTCCGCTGTCAATCGCTTTAGTGACCATCTCTGGTATGCGTTTGTCGATTTGCAGGAAAGCGATACACCTCCATGGAATCCACGCGTGTTCCTTGTCCCATCCTTATGGGTCGGCAAGTTCGTAAAGGATGAATGGTCACGGAAACTATATATGCTGCCAAAAGATGCTTGGCCTCTCTGTCTTGAACGTTGGGACAGGATTAACGCTTTTTTTGACGGCGAATTAGAGACTTGCAATTGGTACAGCACTATTCCACCGGAGGCAGCAGATTGGGAAGCCTCCTAACTTTGGATGCAGCCAATCGACTATAAATTTTTCTATTACATTTCTTAGATAAAAAATACCGCTGCCAAACAGGTGGCAGAAGGGTCTGCTATACTGACTTGTAAAGGAGAATCCTTATGGACGGAGGAAGCTTGCAAAACGGTACATCTGGGCAGTTGCTGATGTGGGAAGCCATAGACTATTTTATTTCCGCCGGTAAAGTTGTTTGCCGGCTTTTCAAGGATGATTTAAGGGAATTGGTCTCTAAGTCAGATAACAGGTTTAAATCTATGCACCTCAGAGAACCGTTCACCGTTGATTTGGGTCAGAATAAATTGTCTGCCGGTAATTATAAGAGAGAAGAAGAAGGATATGCCGACTGGCTTATATGGATTCTGATGCAGCTCAGCGGTGCACAAATATTGAGTATATTCGGGATAACAGACGAAACAACCCTGAAATCCTGCACTTCTTTGACGCCTGTTATTAAGAAGGAGGTAAGTGTTCGGCCATGTCCGGAAACACCGTATGTCAGGACCGATATCCTGATAATTTATACAGATATACTTTTAATACACGTTGCAGTGAAGGTAATCGACGCCAGAATAGCTCATGTTCAGGAGCAAGGTGTTTATAGAAAATCGCTTGAAGGGAGAGGGTTTGAACATATTCCGAAGTGCCACCATATACTGCTTGTAATTAATTCATTCCATGAAGAATACGATGGATATAAAGTGCTGAGATGGGCTGATTTATGTCTTAACCTCAGACAAATAATTCTTACAGAAGGGAGTCTTGATAATCTACTCGTTAAATCAGCAATAGCAATATTTGTCGGTATAGTCGAACAAACTTTGTTAGGCCTTTCAGTCAGCGGTTTTTCCGGCAGCTCAAAATTGATAGATTATATGGAATTAATATTAAGGCGATAACAATATGGATAATCAGAAAAACCTGAATGTTTCTCTCGATAATTTATTGGAACAAGGAATGCAATCGTATCTGTTTGCGTTACTTACAGTACAACAGTTCAGGGTAGAGGTTCAAAAACGAACATTAAATGCCCTAACAGGAAAAATCAAAGAACTTGGCGATGCCATGGGCAGGGATATTGATGAAAGCTGGTTAAAACCCTATATAAATCCTGATGGTCTGTCAGACCCAGGCTATGATGGAAGCAGAGCCGAGGTTTCGTTAAAGCTTTTTGTAGCTCCGGTGGACTGCTATTTTGGAATGCGCTTCGAGCTTGATGGTGAGGGGAAAACAGAATCTTATGTCACGGTAAATATGTGGCCATGGACAAAGGAGCAGATGCATTTCTTACTTCAGAAAACCAAAGAAGTTACTGACGACTTTAATAACAATATGGGAAATGAAATAGAAATTCGTGAAATTCTCAACCCGGCAGAGCATGAGTTTTTTGAGAAAAAATTGATTGCCCTGATAGATAAATGGATAGCTGTTTGGAAAAAAGTGGGCGGCATTGATACAATGAATAATGGTTTTCCATCTGAGTTTGCAACTGCCTACCCCTTGAAAGCAAGTCCAGAAGCTGCGCCAGGTCATCCCTAAGGTACACTTTCTTTGCCTTGTTTTATTTGTTCCCTTGAAGTAAAATGTTAACAATTTTAGAGGATAGATTATGAATATAGATGAATTTCTTAGAGGCCTACACGGAAGACTCGAAAGCTTTCAGCATGCACGGGAATTGTATGCACCACGGCTGGCCCCTGATTTTAATAGCTTTAATGTTATCTCTCCGGATGAAATGCGATTGTCAAAAATCCTGGCAACATTGCTTGATCCTGCCGGTGAACATGCACAAGGTCCAGCGTTTCTAAAGGCGTTCCTGCACTGGGCCCAACTTGAAGGCTACTTGGCTGAATCCAATCCGGTAAAGGTTCAAACTGAAGTGGTTACTGACCGCATCGACAATCCAATGCGCCGAATGGATATTATCATAGACTTCGGGGATGCGGCCATTGTCATCGAAAATAAGCCATGGACCGGCGATCAAAGTGAACAGGTAAGCGATTATGTCAAACAGGTGAAGAGTAGCCATCCTAACAATTTTTGCCTGTTATATTTATCTGGTACAGGCGAACCACCAACTGAAGCGAGTGTTTTGCCAACCAATAGGGCGGAATTAGAGAGAAAAGAACAGCTCAAAGTTAAACCATACTCTACCCTATTGGATTGGCTAACTGGCTGCAAGGCTGTCTGCCAGTCTGAAAGGGTAAGACATTTTCTTGATGATTTTTCGGATTATATCCGTCAGCAATTTATGGGGGTACACGACATGACTGAATTTAATGAAATCTCCAACGCCGTAAGAAAAACGAAGGAAACGCTTCGGGCAGCCCTTAAGGTAGCTGCCAATATTGACGGCATCAAGATAGATTTACTTGATCAGCTTAAAGCCCAACTTACCGACAGAGTTCAAAAAAGGTCCTGGATTCTTGACTGGCATATTGAGTATTGGAATAAATATTCATGTTTCGGGATTTCCTTTGCTAAGGAGCAACAACAATATGAAGTATGGTTTGAATTTGATGGCAAACAATGTCAGGGATTGCATTATGGTATATTAGATAAAAATCTCTTAAACCAAGAAGAAATCCGGAATCGCCTCAATAGCAATATTACAACTGGCAAAAATGGCGACGGGTGGCTTTGGAGAATAGATGGTCCTGAACCTTACCTTTATTGGCTCAATAGCGAAGAACCATGGATGGACATTATTTGCAACGATAAACTTGCGGATATGGTAATCGAGTATGCCGAGAAAATTTATCAAGCGTTGTAGGCGGGACCAAGTCTCTTGGATAAATTGCGGTAATTATGCCCATCTCTTAGAATTAGAATTTGAGCACATCGAACATTAACCGGACTCACATTTAGAAACACAATGGAAGGATTCTTATCACTCCCCATCACTAAAACTTCGTATCATTGTAGTATTTTCCTTCCGTTAAAAAATATATTTGAAAAATAGGGACGGGAAACAACCTTTAAAAGCATTCACGATAGGTACTAATAAAAACCCAAAGGATAAAAAACATGCCAACTCAAAAAAGCAACATCATCAATGCCCTGAGAATGCTCAACACCCAAAACTTATTTTCCAAGGATGATCTGTCCATTGTCATCCCTGCTCTTGTTTTTATGGCAGAGAAATTCAACTGGGAATCCTACAGTCTGATGAAAAAATACGGCAACAACTGGAAAAAAATATCAGTAGGCCTTGCGCAAGTATTATTCCAGGGAGACGAGGGCGCCGAAAGTGATTTAAGGGCGCTCCACAGTGAGTATTATACGATGCGCGGGTTATCGTCAGGAATGTCGCTCTTTCTGGATAAGCTGACTCTAAACATGAAGCAGGAAGACATTAAGAGGAAGGCGTAAAATATTATGTAAAAAAAGAACACACTGCCAGACTGTTGGCAAAATGATTCGTTATACTGTCATAGGGAGGATGACTTTGGACAGACGAACATTTCTTAAGTTTCTTGCCGGCACGGGCGCCATGTTTTCACTTTGGCTCACACCCTCATTGAATGGCAAATCCCGCCATACAAACATCAGATATGGTTTTATCAACAGGACAGGTAAAATAGTCATTGCACCTCGCTTTGAATTAGCCTTAGGATTCTTGGATGGCCGCGCTGCTGTTCAGATCGATGGGAAATGGGGATATATAGATGAAAATGGTAAACGTGTCGTTCCGGCACAATTCGATGAAGCCATGGATTTTAATGAAGGTCTTGCATGTGTAGAGTTGGATGGAAAATGCGGTTATATCGATAAAAGTGGTAAATTCGCTGTCCCGCCACAATATGAACTTTCATTCTCCGCTTTTTCAGATGGCCTTGCATGTGTGAGGGTAAACGGCAAATATGGGTATATCAATAAAACAGGTAAGTTTGTAATTGATCCTGTATTTGAGGAAGCATCAGGATTCTCCGAAGGATTGGCAAAGGTAAAAACTTGCAACAAATATTCATTTACTGACAAGACAGGGAAACAGGCTTTCCCGTATTCCTTTGATGGAGCCCTTCCGTTCTCGGATGGGCTGGCAAGTGTCGTGGTTGACGGACAATGGGGATATATCGACAAAACCGGCAAAATGGTGATACGGCATCAGTATCATGGGCACGAGTATTTCAAGGAAGGCATGGTACCGATAATGAGTGAAAAAAAATGGGGGTATATCGATAAAACAGGAGCGGTTGTCATTGAACCTCGCTACACTTTAGTCGGAGCTTTTTCCAAAGGTCTCTGCCCCGTTGAATTCGATGGCAAATGGGGATATATTGATGCAAAAGGAAACATGATTATCCCGCCAATCTTTGCACATGCATCAGAGTTCAGTGAGGGGATAGCAGATGCACGAAATACTGAAAACGGTAGAGATGGATATATCAACCAAAAAGGCAAGTATGTTATTAAACCTCAGTTTTACGAAGCATGTTCATTCTCTGAAGGTCTTGCGGTAATAGGGGTAGAGATATAAATAGCAGTAGCATTTGCAGAAGAGTATTACCCGCATTTGCGCAGAACAGAGTACGACCTCTAATGGCTACTCATAAATCTGTTGCACACCATTGGCAAGATCAAGGGATATGGGTAAATTGTGAAAACTTGGTGCATCCAGACCCTTGCAAACCTGTTTTTGAGGGCTCTAATGTTTATTACTGAATCAGTGGCAAGATACAGTACAACATCGTGGGATAGGGTAATGAGGGGGTGCGGGGAAATTGACAAAAAATTATGCAATTCTATACACAATTTTATAAATCAATGACATAATGCTGTCAGTTATGTGTGGTATTGTTTTGTAAATAACGTAAGGAGCAGCAAATGTCATATAAGTTTGATTCACTTGCTATTATCCTCAACAAGCTTGACAGTAAAGAAACCGTAACGGTTTTATCTCTTACGGATGAGCTTGAGGTAAGCGGGAGAACCGTTCACAGATATATAAGTACGTTGCAGGTAGCTGGATTCCCTATTGAATACGATAAAATAAAGAATAGCTACGTTTTTACCGAAGGCTATACTCTTAAAAAACCGACCCTTTCGTTAGAGGAGACTCTTGCCTTTGCTCTTGCGAAGAAATTACTCATAAACTTCGGACCGGGTATGGAGAAAAGCCTTTCCGATATTGAGGATAAGCTTTCACCAAAAAAAGGGGACTTCAAACATATCATCCTATCTGCAGATGCTTTGCCTGTAGCATCTGAGCAGTATCTTGGTCTTATACACCAGGCCATAACGAATTATCAGAGGATCAAGCTCGTGTATAAAGCGCTGTATGCTGATAATCCAACGGAAAGTAGTATAGACCCATACTATTTGTTTTTCAGAGAAGGCATCTGGTATCTCAGGGGAGATTATCATCTGGAAAAAGCTGCAAGAACCTTCGCCCTTGACAGGATAGTTTCTTTAACGCTTCTTGATGAGCACTTTATCCCGAAGCCTACCTCCCCTGATGATGAGCTGTCCGCTGCCTTCGGGGCATTTATTGACGGTGAGCCTGTAGAAGTCGTACTGAGGTTTGACAAACTGAGCAAGCCACTTGTCCTGAGAAAGAAATGGCATAAAAGCCAGCAGATTAAAGAGCTTGAGGACGGAGGTATAGAGGCAAGATTCACTGTAAACGGCATAAAAGGCATACAACCATGGATCTACAGGTGGATACCTTTTGTAGAGGTTATTGCCCCTGAAGAGTTAAGAGATATGTTTATCAAGGATCTTGACGAAGCCATTAAAAGACATAAGAAATGAAACTGCATAAAATAGTTGTTGTAGAAAAGAATAAACTATTAACAAAAATATCAGCTTGAATAAAGCTACTATATATGATTATTAGAAATCATATCTGCCTTATTAAAAACAGATTAAAAGGGAGGGGTTAAATGGGACAAGAAGAATATTTAGTAAAGTTTTACAAATTGGATTACCTCATCTTGGCAGATTTAAATATAAATTTAACAACAATTTGTTTTCAGAGATAGAAAAAACTAACCTATCAAAAAAAGGAGTGAAAACATATGCCAAATGGAGGACATATTTCTTGTGTGCATTGCACGTACAATCGGCAGACATCAGGAACGTGTGATATCTTGAGGATTGAAACAAGCCCTTTTATCTTATGCAGAGCTTTCAGAAAACTCAAGCAATCTCATACCGAAGCACGAAAAAAAGTGGCCTATGCTAAATGATCTGAAGCCTGGGGTTGTATATGGGATCGATAATTCTTCTTTTTTAGCCGGAGATTCAAGACCGATATATAAACTACAAATTTTCAAAAAAGTGGAGAGAACATGAACGAAGTAAGAAAAGAAGTCGAAAAGATATTATCAGAAAACCAACAGGATTGGGAAGAAAGATTTTATGAGTATTATGAAAAGATAATTAATAACTCGGAAAACATAGAGAAAAATAGACAAAAATTTCATATGAGAGGATTTTTACGAGCGTATATGAATTTTGGACAGGCCATGAAAAAAACACCAAAATTTAGTATTCGTTACGGAGGACAAATTGCTGGTATAATGAAATTTATGAAAAACAAAAAGGAACCTATCCTTGTAATCACCCCAAAACAAGCTAAAGATAACAATAAGTGGTTTAAGTTCGATCTTCCAAATGGAGAATACGCTTGGAGATCATCTGCTGAAGCTCAAAAATTTAGAGAGAGATTTGAAAAAAATCCACCGCCACCAGTTAGACAAGACGAACACCGCTTAGAAACATTTATTCTTGATGAAATGTTCAACCCTACGATTAAAAAGTTTTGTGGAACTTTTAAAAATATTCAGCCAGTTTGTATTGCAAACAATGTTCCTTTCCAGATGCTCATACCAATACGTGCACGCGGAGGAAAGATCGGTTACAAGGATGGTCACATAGATATTGTTGCTCGATATGGTAGAGGAACAACATCCTTGTTGGCAATTGAAATAAAAAGACCTGGTGGCCAATATCAAGGTGCTGCAAAGCAGGCATACATTTATGCGGTAACCATGTCCTATATGTTTAATAAAACAGGAGATAACTTCAAGAAGCACTTATATACGTTATGTGGATATAAAAACGTATATTCAAATCTAAAAATTCATGCTGTGGTTGCAATTCCCGATACTTATAAATCTAAATTTTCTCAAGAACAAGAATTACTCAATGCTTCTAATATTAACGTTGATATACCTA
Organism: Pseudomonadota bacterium; assembly: GCA_026388255.1. Classification (NCBI taxonomy): domain Bacteria; kingdom Pseudomonadati; phylum Pseudomonadota; species Pseudomonadota bacterium. Next base: position 39,653 of record JAPLKC010000131.1, read on the forward strand.
TACATTATATTACTTATCAACTTGCAGACAATCAGAGAATTAAAGTTATAGGAACGAGCCTTGAAACTTAAAATTCACCGTGGTACTCACGAAATAGGCGGTTCCTGTGTTGAGGTAAAGGACTCCGACACGCGTATCGTCATAGACATTGGAATGCCCCTTGTTACAAGAGAGAAAGAAAAATTCGATATGAAGGCATATAAGGAATTATCCGGCCCTGAACTCGTTGAAAAGCAGATACTGCCTGATATAAAAGGTCTGTATGAATGGGATACCGGCAACAAACCTATTGACGGGCTACTCATTTCACATTCCCATGCAGACCATTACGGCTTCATGGATTATATACGAGATGATATACGGTGTTTCTTGAGCGAAGGAACGCAGCGTATTATTGAACTTAACAAGAGTTTTTTTAACAGGGGTAAACAGATAAAGAACCCCATCATTCTTCAGAGTGGAAAACCTACTCATATCAAGAGTCTAACGGTTACGCCTTACCTGATGGACCATTCTGCTTTTGATGCTCAGGCATTTCTCATCGAGAGCAAAGACCGTAAGATCATCTATTCGGGTGATTTCAGGGAACACGGGAGAAAAGAAAAAGCCTTTGAATGGTTTCTGGAAAATGTCCCAAGGGGAGTTGATGCGCTTCTGCTGGAAGGAACGATGGTAGGACAGGTTGACCGTAATTCGAAAACAGAAGAGGAGCTTGAAGTAGAATTGACCAATCTTATCAAAAAAAGCAATAAAATGACCATTGTATTCCAGTCGTCACAGAACATCGACAGGATTGTGACATGCTTCAAGGCTGCGTGGAAAGCAAAACGCCTGTTTGTTATCGACCTATATACTGCGCATGTCCTTCATACCCTAAAGAACACAACGAGATCCCCTCGAATCCCATATCCATCTCAGAAAGACTTCCCTACATTGAAAGTCTTTTTCCCAAAAAGGCTGTGTGACCTCCTTGCAAGAACTAACAAAAAAGAATTGATGTATGCGTTCAAAGACTTCAAGATAGACCGGGGACAGATATCGGAAAATCCACAAAAGGTGGTTATGCTGGTGAGGCCTTCCATGCTTGGAGACTTGAAGCAGTTGCAGGGAATTCATGGGGCATCGGCAATATACTCCCAGTGGCAGGGATATCTTGATGAAACACCGATGAAAAGGATGATGGATTTTCTCAAAAGCCAGGACGTAGACATTATCCATCTTCATACGAGTGGTCATGCAGGTATGAGAACACTCAAGAAGGTCATTGATGTGGTAAAACCAAAAACGATAATACCCATTCACACTTTCTATCCTGAACTTTACGAGAAATTCGGCGCCAATGTGCTCAAGTTGGAAGACGGACAGGAGATTTCCGTATAGGTTTTCATGGAAACACTTGGGCAGCCAGAAAGGAGATGGGATCATGAATATACAGAGGTCTGGGAAAGATTGCTTCAAACCCTAAAATCAGATAAATGGGATACAGATATATATGATGAAGATTGTTCGGCTCATGAAGAAATATATGCATACAAAGTGAATGGTCCGCTTGGCGTATTTAACCATATTGAGATATTCTTGTGCGAACTTGACAACAACTCCAACAACGTCGAAATCAGGTTCATGTTTTTTGCGGATCCACGGTTAGCAGGTCAGAAAAAAAGGATTCTCGGGAAAAAGGTAAAAGAGAATGACTTTTTTACATTTAAAGACTTTTGTATGCAACTTTTTGCATGTGCAGGTATCAAGGCATTGCAGCAGGAGATAGAAAGCTCCCCGCGATACCGTCGCTCTGTCCGGTTCGGAGATGAGGATTTGATTCCAGCGTATTTTGTCGAGGTGGTATTCTGGAAAGAGCCTGAAATTTCTGCACAAAGAGGTCAGAGAAAACAACGGATTTCCAGAAAACGCAAGTTGTGCTAATTATAATTATTCATCAGATTGTCTTGTGCTTGGAGAGGTTGGCAGCAAGCCGTGGCTGCATGATAACCTCAGCGACGCCGGCTGGCTTGAAGACATTGTATGTGTACACTGGTCGCTGCGGTCGCCTATGGATGGTCGGATATATGAAATTGATGAAGAAAAAATAGTAACATATGCGGCTACTTCTGGTGTCGATGTAAAACAAGAATAAGCAAGAATTTATATGCCTTCCATGATTGACCATTTATCACTGGATTGCCCTCAAGAATCCTATCCCCCTTTTCTTCTCCTGTTTGTGTCTTGCCTCATTCATAAGCGATGCAATCAGTTTTTCATGGGTTATTGCTGCTGCATCCACAAAGACAAATTGTTCTTTCACCACAGCAAAGTCGCCGGGAGTAAGGTTGCTCATACACCTTATCTGTTGTGTGTCCTGCTCAGAAATGGCAGACCCGTGGCTCACCAGTGGTGTCAAGAGCTTCTGGTAGAAATGAACATTGCCTTCAGGAGTTAATGGATGGAACTCTATCTTGAAGCGGAATCTCCGTAGTGCAGCATGGTCTAATCCGTCTATATCATTTGTTGCAAAGATAACAATACCGAAGAAGCTGTCAAGCTGGGCAAGGATTTCATTGGTAAAGCTCTTTTCCCATGAATGATCGGCAGAACTTCTCGGATAAAGGAAACTGTCCGCCTCGTCGAAAAAAAGTATACCGCCCTCTGTCTGGGCCTCATTGAAGGCACCGGCAATATTCGCCTCTGTATCGCCCACCCACTTTGATTTGATATCACTGCTTCTTTTCAGAACCACTTCCTTGTCGAGAATGTTTCCCAGATAGTGGACAAATTCTGTTTTTCCCGTTCCCGGTGGTCCGTAAAGAAGGAGCGGCAGGGAGTGCTCTTTATGCTCCTGCAGTTTTACATATTGCCGGGTGATTGAAATGATTTCGTCAAGGTCATGTGAGACATTGAGTCCTTCGAGAAAATACTGCCGCATATCCTTTTTCTTTGATAATGCAGGTGCTTCACCCATTGTTGCCCTTTCATGATTTTTTAAAACAGTTTTGATCATCTTAAGGACAACGTCTTTCTGCGGCTTTGATTGGCCTTCACAGATGTTGATTGCATTGACAATCCCTCCGGCATCTACGGGATATGCTTTGCAGAGGTCATGAAGTTCCTCATCATTGAAGATATACTCAAGACTTTTCTTTTTTAGCTCATGTTTTAATATAGAGAGTCGCCCTTTTGTAGTAACCTTCTTGAATTCCATGGTAAAGGAGAACCTCCGCATGGTGGATGGATGGATTTGTCCCGTTCTGTTGGTGATCCAGACCGCTCTTTTCCCGTGCGTTTCGAGCATCCCGTTGATCCAGCTTTTATTGGTCTTGCTGTTGACAAAGAATGAAGCGCTGGTATTGAGAATCTCATCGGCCTCATCAATAAGAATGAGAGAACTGTTCCTGTCTGCCATATTAAACGCAGCATATACAGAGCGAAGTCTGTCGCTGTGGTCGTCATCGTTGGGTATATTAACGGAAAGAAGCTCCCTCGAATACTGTTTGGCAATCACTTTCGCGAGGGATGATTTTCCTGTTCCCGGCGGACCATAGAAGAGGATGTTACAACCCTTATCGCCTTCCATGAGGGTATTGAGGATAAGAAGTTCCTCCTCGGAAACATCAAAATCCCTTAAATCAAGGCAGGTATCATTTGTGGTGTTGAAAAATTGATTGGATATATCGGTTGTTAAGAATCCGGAAAGATAGTTTTCTGCCCATGTAGTTGCCTCTATGCAATCATGATTCTTTTCGAGGAGGGAAGCGGTGAATAGCAGCCGTTTTGAAAAATTGCTTAAAAACTTAGTTTTATCGTGTCCCAGGATAATATGGCCCATATTCTTGAAGGTTGAATAGTTAGAAAAGTCTATTACCCCGTTATTAGTCAAACGATTGGCCAAGGGCTGATATAACCACACAAAATAGAAGAAAGCAAGAATGTCAACTTCTTCATCGTTAAGGCTGAATGCTCTTTTGATATTATTAAGTCGGATTGATAGCTCTTCATCATCCTGGGAGATTATTTTATTTAGCTTGTTTTCTATCTCAGAAAGAACTTTCCCGATCATTATCTTGCCAAAATAGTTCTTGGATGCATCATGCTTTATCCAGATATTAAAATCATCTGAAGACTCGCAGAGGGGTGCTTCGGGATATTCTTCTCTTATCATGTCACCGATTATTCTGAGTCCCAGAAAATCTGAAACGAGGCCGAATATGATATCTGGATACCGTTCCGTGAGCCACGATTCGATAATATTTGCAATATACAACAGAACCGTTTTTTCCTCACATGCGCTATTGAAAAAAAACTCGCCATCGCTTTTTACTCCTCGTCCGGAAGATCTTCTTCTTATCATCGTTACTCCCTGAAAATTATTATTTCTGTTTCAGAGATATAAATACCACACCATGCTGACAACACTATGGCAGTGAGAAACAATTATTTTTACAATATTATCAGCAAGAGATGCCGTTAAAAAAGTCAGTTTCCATGATTTGAGGGGTATGGCAGTTGTTTTGATTCCGATAAACAGACGATTACCGCATGAAGTTCTGTATCTTTGATGAAGTTGTATAATTGTGTAGTAGGGAAGAAGACCAGATTCTGAAGGGACAGAAAACAATCTGCCAAGCATTTGCACCTTTCAACTGGTTATCCACAAATCCTGACAGGTGCCTTATGGGCAGATTTGTATTTGAAGTCGATTATATTACCTATCTGATCAAAACTGTTGATAATGGGAAGTTCTCAATGGTCAGTCTACTACCCCTTATCTCTTAATCCCTGCTTTTATCTTGATCAGGAATAAGCGTAAACAACTCATTCGGCTGGCACCGAAAAAAAAGCAGCAGTTTCTCAATATCCCCCCGGCTGATATTGTAATCATGGTTTGTCACTATACGTGATAAGGTAAGTACCTTTATTCCTGTCTCCTGCTCAATTACCTTATAGGTAATCTTCCTTCTTTCAATAGCGCTTTTCTTTTCTATGAGCCCCTTCAGGTTGATAATGAGCATCTCTTATACCCCTCATATCAGTTTGTATTAAATATATATCATCAAAAGAAATTAATTATCAACATACGATTATAAATAGTTTGACATGTATATCTCCATCAGCTAATATATGTACTGTAGTGATAATTAACTAACTGAATAAGACAATAATAGGAGATTTCATGAAAGAGACATATATGTCAAATTACTTGAGGGATACCCTCATATAGCATAACAGGGCCATAGGGGTTACAGGCCTTGCAGCGGTTGCCGCAGCAGGTGCAGGCATTGCCCTTAACATGCCGGCAATAGGTATAGTACCCATGATTGCAGGGGCTATCATAACGAATAACCATTTAAGGAAACGTTCAATCTGTAAAACAGGCATTGAAGGAGAAGATACATTGAGGACATACCTTAAGAACATCCTCTCCGATGAATATACCGCTCTTTATAATGTCCCCGTAGAACATGGCGATATAGACTGCCTTGTAATAGGACCAAAAGGATTGTACGCCATCGAGGTAAAGAACCATCGGGGAATAATCACCTATACGAATAATACATGGAGGCAGATTAAAAGGGGAAGAGGTGGCAACTCCTATATCGGTAAATTAAATAACCCCTCAATGCAGCTTATTCAAAACATCAAATGGCTTAAAGGATATCTTGGAAGATACGATATAAAACCCTGGATCAACGGACTTATAGTCTTCACCCATCCGGAGGTAATACTCTCCATAGACAACCTGCCAATTCTAAAAGCCATAAAGCTGGAAGATCTGGAAAGTGCTTTCCTTGAGAAAGATACCCTGTCCCCCATGATACAACAATCTACCGAGACCCATCTTCTCCAGCTCATGGCGGCATAAAACAAACCGGGGGAGAAATCCCCCGGAAACCAACCAAACAAATAAGGAGAAACGTTATGGATAAAATAAGAGTCTATAAAATACTGGCAAGTAAGTTCAATGAATCAGAGGCGGAGACAATCATAGACTATGTTGAATCTGCAAAAAGATGCAAAACACCATCAGGAATGGACTTAACAGAGAGAGTGCAGAAACTGGAATTGGATCTTAAATTGCAATACCACAAGCTCGATAAGAAAATAATAATGGGTCTTATTATTGTAATGGGGATTACCCTGATCCTTATCAAGTCCTTGGCTCAAGCGGTACTGAAATAGATGATATCCCAACAGGGGG
>JAPLKC010000132.1 GCA_026388255.1 Pseudomonadota bacterium
GTTGACATTCTTGAAGAAATCGGATTTGAAAGGGATTCGAGGGTTCCATACAAGCTTGCGTCAGCACTGCCTACAGGCTACCTGAAGCGCCTTGAACTCGCACGGTGTATGGCATTGAGGCCTGAGATTATATTTTGTGATGAGGTTTTTTCGGGTTTGAGCATGAGTGAGATTGCCGGAATGCTCCCCCTGATCGAAAAGATGAAGACGGAAGGGATAACCCTTATCATGGTCGAGCATAGATTGAGAGAGCTTTTCCGGGTTGCTAACAGGGTCATGGCACTGAATTTCGGCGAGAAGTTAGTTGAGGGCGAGCCTAATTTTGTTATCGAGGACAAGCGGGTAAGAGAGGCATACCTTGGCAGTGAAGGGGTATGAAACAATTTAGAATTGAGAATGGCAAAAACTGATGGCTGAATCAGAAACCTGTGGGCTATTAACGATGAACAGAAGAGGATTATAAAATATGCTTGAAGCCTTTGAATTGATGGTTTTTTATGAGAATATGATTGCCCTAAACAATGTAAGCATCAAATGCGATGAGGGCAGTATTATCGGGATATTCGGTTCCAACAGCGCCGGCAAAAGCACGCTCATGTATGCTTTGTCCGGTATTATTCTGGACATTAAAAAGAAAGAGGAAATGCGGGGTGGAGAACGGATATCCGTATACGGGAGAATTTTTCTCGACGGAAAGGATGTGACGACACTCAAGCCACACCAGAGGGCAAAAGTCGGGATTGTCCTGTGCCCGGAGCGCAGGCGCATATCCGCTGAAAGCTCGGTTTTGGAGAAATCTCGAATATGTCCTGAACCTCTTTCCCCGGTTGAAAGACCACCTGCATCGGCAGGGCGGCTTTTTGAGCGGTGGAGAACAACAGATGCTTGCTATCGGAAGGGCGCTTATGGCTAATCCGAAAATCCTACTACTTGACGAACCCCTTCTCGGTTTAAGCCCGGCATATCAGGAAATAGTTATCAATGGCACAAAGGAGATTCGCGATACAAAAGGCATCAGTGTAATTATAACAGAGCAGTATGCAAGGCCTGTCATACCTATTATTGATTACGGATATATACTTGAAAACGGTTCAAGCGTTCTTTCCGGGTCTGGAGAAGAACTTATGGATAACCCGGATGTAAAATCTGCATACTTTGGTGTGTGAGGAGTCTGTCTATGGGATCATTTGAAGAGGAAAAAACATTTACCCGTTTTAGTGAAATTTGCAAAAAATATGCTTCCAAAACAGCCATTGTTTATCTTGGGCAGGAGTTTACCTATGGGTATCTGGAGACGCTCATAGATAAATTTGCAACAGGACTTGCCGATCTTGGGGTAAAAAAACAGGATAAGATAATGCTTTACATCTCCAACTGTCCCCAATGGATGATTGCAAATTTTGCCATCAACAAAATTGGGGCCATAGTTGTACCGGTATCTCCTATTTATACAACCTTTGAGATAGAATACATGATAAGAGATGCGGGTATAGAGTCGGTTATATGTCTTGATACAAATTTCGTCTATGTAAAAGAGATAATGGAGAAAACAGACCTCAAGCGGGTGATTGTTACAAACCTTGCGGATTTTGTGTCCCCGGTGAAGCGGCTTATCGGTTTTATGTTTGATAAAATTCCCCACGGAAAGGTCACAAAGGGTAATAAAATCTACTTTTTTAAAGATATCGTAAGGCAAAGTTGGCCAAAACCGCCGCAAGTCGAGATTGATCCGATGAATGACCTTTCCTATATAATGTACACCGGTGGTACAACGGGTTTTCCGAAAGGTGTGCCGGGTAACCACATTGGAGAAGTCTCATATATCAACGATATTATGGAAGATGTTATTGGTGATTATGTTGATGAAGGAAATGATGCCGTGCTGATGGTGAACCCCCTCTTCCATATCATGGCAAAGGGCTTTTCTATAGCCTTCGGGTTCAATTTCGGGAATACGGTTATATTGATGCCGTTACCCGAGGTTGACGCCGTGCTTTCTGCAATCGAGAGGTACAAAGTAAAATGGATGCTCGGGGTTCCGGCACTATACCGAATGATGCTTGAGAACGACAGGATTGACCAATATAACCTGGGTTCGCTCCGCTACTGTTATTGCGGCGGCGATGTCCTGCCGGCAGAGGTATTTAAATCCTGGAAAGAAAAATACAATATACCGCTTTACCAGGTGTACGGTTCTACGGAAATAGGCCATGTTGCCTACAGTCCACTTAACAAAGAACCATCCGCTACAACGATCGGAATACCTTTAAAAACAAGAAAATCCATTGTTTGCGACAGGGAAACCCTCGAAAAAGTCCAGCCAGGCGAACTGGGGGAACTCCTTGTCACTTCTCCTTATACGATAAAACAGTACCTGAATAAGCCGGAAGAGACAGATTATTGCTATATCAACATTAATGGAGACACCTTTTACCGGATGGGCGATTTCGTGAAGGCGAATGAAGAAGGTGAGCTTGAATTTGTCGAGAGGACTGCAGATATCATCAAATATAAAGCATATAGGGTCTCGGCATCAGAGGTTGAAGCTGCCCTACAGGATCATCCGACGGTAATCGGGGCCTGTGTTATCGGTATCCCTGACCCGAAAGTAGGTGAAAGGATTAAGGCAATAGTTGTCTTAAAAGAAGACGCCAGGGGCATCGGGAGTACGGAGTTGATAAAATGGTGCAGGGACAGACTTGCTCCTTACAAGGTTCCCGGCTATATAGAGTTCAGGGACATGCTCCCGAAATCAAAGGTAGGGAAACTGCTCCGTCGTGAGATCAGGGATGAAGAAAAACGGAAGATGGAGAAGGAGAAGAAGCGGGCATAATGCCGCTTTGCAACAGTTTGCATCCGTTCGGCAACCTGTTGTTCAAACATCTTTACTGAATATTCTCTGCTCACGGGGGTATTCCCTTTGTTCTCTCAACTCCAGAGGGCAAAGGAGCTTGCCGAGTCCGAATCAAAATGGAAAAATAGTGTTTGCAAATCAGGCTTATTGCGATCTGCACAGTATTGCACCTCATGAGATGATAGGAAAGTCTTATACTGAACTGGTAACGCCGAAATCATTGCCTGTGGTGCGGCGGCTTTACGAAAGGAGAATGTTAGGCGAAGATTCTGATACAGTGCCCTTCAGGGAGATAAATTGAAGAGAAAAAAAATACTTATCATAGACGATGAACATTCTTTGCTTGAATCCCTGGACATGTTCCTCACTGAAAAGGGCTACACAGTGCAATGCGCTACCACAGCAGCAGAAGGG
>JAPLKC010000133.1 GCA_026388255.1 Pseudomonadota bacterium
CACCGTAAAATCGATTTTCTAATGTTTTTACTTTTCACTATTCACCTTTTTTTACCTTTAGCCTTTATCCTTTCACCTTTAGCCTTTCTTATACCAGCGCCCTTCTCATGGCCATATCGAAAAGCACCCGCTCTCTTGCTTTGTCAATCCCCAGCGCTTTTCTCTTTTTATCAATGTGGTCGATCATAAGATGGGCTGCCTTTACAGGGTCAGCCTCGAATGCCCACATGCCCCCTAACATATCCTCGTACTCTTCAAAAAGATGGCGGGTAACATGGTCGCTCCCTGTTGTGGGCCATGTTGTTCCAAAGACCGTATAAACGCCTGAGGCTACAAAATACTGTCCGATGGCAAGGGCCTTTTCGCTCATCCATTCCGGCGCAGCACCTGCAGCAGGCAGATCGCTGATATCGTCACCGAGTCCCCCTTCCTTCACCATGGCCGTTGCGGCTATGAGAATCCTCGAATTGTCAACACATGCGCCCATGTGTAAAACAGGCGGGATACCCACTGTCTCGCAGACCTCGGCCAGTCCTGCACCGGCATACTCGCGGGCCGCTTCCGGCGTCAGGAGTCCTGCCTTTCCGCATGCCATTGCCGCACACCCTGTTGTCAATACAAGTACATCGTTTTTAATAAGTTCTTTTATCATTGCAAGGTGCGCTGCATCGTGGGGCGTCCTTACATTGTTGCATCCCACAACACCAGCCACTCCTCTAATCCTTCCGTTTATGATATTGTCGTTCAAGGGTCTGTAGCTTGCCCTGAAAAGTCCGCCCAGGAGATAGTTGATCGTTTCATGACTGAAACCTGCCACAATGTCCTGTGAATAGTTGGGTATATACACCTCATGCCGCCTGTTAGGGTAATTTTCTATCGCCATCTTCAGGATGCTTTTTGCTGTATCAAGACCATTTTCAGGATGGAATTCCATATGGGTTGCGCCTTCTATCTTCGCCCTGTCGGATGTACTGACAAGCCGTGTATGAAAGCACTCTGCCACACTCTGGAGACCCTGCATCTGGCACTGCACGTCAACAGTCATCAGTTCCACTGCGCCGGTAACCAATGCAAGCTCCTGCTGAAGAAAATTCCCCGCGCAGGGGATGCCGTGTCTCATGAGCACTTCGTTGGCAGAACAGCACATGCCGGTAAGGTTCAGACCTTTTGCGCCGACTTTCTCGACAAGCTCTTTGATCTGGGGGACCCTGCTCGCAGTAACGAGCAGCTCGGGCAGTAAAGGCTCATGGCCGTGGACTATCACATTTACCTGGTCCTCCTTTAAAACACCGAGATTTATGCTGCCAAGGACAGGCACCGGGGTGCCGAACATAATATCCTGTAAATCGGTGGATATCATGGAACCGCCCCATCCGTCGGCAAGGGCGCATCTCGTTGCCTGAAGGAGTATGTGCCGGTAATCCTGGTCAACGCCCATATGCGTCCTGTGCATGACCTCCACAACTTCCCTGTCAATGCCCCTCGGCATAACACCGTGTTTTCTCCAGATTTCCTGCCTTTTCAGTGGGGCCTTCTTTGTGTAGACAAGTTCACCGTGTTGTTTTCCAAATTCTTCCAAAGCCTTGCCGCCAAGTTCAACGGCTATGTCCTTCATCTCTCTGTTCTCAATTTCAATACCGAAATCGAGGGCAACCTCAAGGAGTTTTACTTCATCTTGAATCGCAAACCCCTGGGCTTCACCGCGCGCTGTTTTGATAAATGTCTCTGCCACCTCTCTCGCATGGTCGGAGTGAGAGGCAGAACCTGCTGCAATCTTCCGGGCAAAGTTCCTTGCGACAACCGTGTCGATTGTAGCGCCGCATACCCCTCTGCGTTCCTTCTGCTCATCTTTTTTAGACCTGGGAAGCCTGCATGGTCCCATAGCACATACCTTACAGCAGCTTTCCTCAATGCCTATAGGACATGGCTTTATTTCATCTGCACGGGAAAAAGCTGTGCTTATCCCATCTTTCTGAGCTTTGTCCAGAAGTTCAATAGTTGCCCCGTCTACACTTCTTATCTTATTATCAGACATATCTACCTCTTAAAGAGTTAGCTCTTTAATCATATCCTTAATGAGTGCCGCACTGTCGGGGTGTCTCATAATCGCAATATCTGCTCCGGCAATCAGAAGGCTCATGGCCGTAACAGCCTCCATCAGCACAGACCTCTTCTTTTCATCCCCGAGCTTCGGTTCTTCTGCTTTAGTCAATCTTGTCTCCCTCGTCTTCCAGACCTCCTGGGCAAGATTACAAACAATGGGATACTGGAGTTTCGCATCCTCCTGGGTAAGGGCTGCCATCCTGTCGCGCTCAATCACAGAATAAGAATATTCAAGACCATAACCCAGCCCGCCGGTTGTGGGGTCCATAGCGATTTTTTCATCAGGCACACCAAGGTTCCCTAAGAGGATATTTAACTGTTTTGCAAGGTTTACGTCTATCGGGGTTGATGCAAGCACAACATGATTATATGCAATAGCTACTGCCCCGATCTGCTTGTAGTTTTTTTCTGTTACCGGGCCGATTGCAACATTCTTCCCTTCGCACACCTCGGCTACCCTTCTTAATAAAACAATGTCCTTTTCGTCATCACCTGTTCCCCAGATGATAAGAGGGACATCAACAGCATCGGCAACCCTCTTGACCACAGCCACAACCTCTTCCACGTCCCTGTTCATACCGTTAGGGTCAGCGCTCTTAAGCTGCAAAGCAATGATCTCGGCATCATATACATCTACGCATTTTTTTGCCCATGCGGCAGGGTCATTGATAACATCCGCAAAAGGCTCTATGGCCCATGCCTGCCATTCCTGCGGCTCGTTGTCCCACACTTCAAAGGCTATTCTCGGCTGATTGACCATTTCCCCTTCAAAAAGATAAAAGGGATAGCAGTTCCCGCCGCCTATAGTAATTGCCTTTGGTCCAACACCGATTTTTATATCCTTTATCTTCCCTGAATATTTTATTTTTGGAATTTCAAAAGCCATTGCCCCTCCTTTTTACTATTCACTACCTTTTCGTTTTTCGCTCCCATACCAATCTTTACTGTACCAGTACCGGAGAGCTGTCTTTATATAGCCGAGCCTTTCTTCGCGGGTTGCAAGCTTTGTCCTCCAATCCTGCTGACCTTCAGGTTTGCCTTCCTCAAAGGTAGCACCGAGTACTTTCACTTTTTTCCCGTCAAAGCCTTCTTTTTCATCATATTGGTAATCGGTCATATTATCCCCTCATTGCTTACTCTTTTTCACCTGCTCTTCTTTCAGGCGACCTTGGTCTCCACCATTACCTTATCAAAAGATTGTATAATAAGTTGTCCTATATCAACAGTTTTTGATACTGAAAGAATTTCAATCCCAACCACACTGCCGTTTACGTCGTAATCCAATATAACGCCATCCGCTATTTCGTCTGTATTTTCTATTTTTGTTTCTTTTAAACGGATATAAAGCGCATCTGCATCTTGTGAGTAATGCATCCTCATTTTTGTTCCCCTTTCGTGTATTTTTTTATTTTGTCAGTCAAACACACAGTTATAAGTTTATTTCCCTCAAAGATTACTCTAGCAAGTTTATTTTCTACTTTCTTTTGATACGCAATGCGTCCGTATTTTTCCGGTGTCACTTCATCGGGTTCATTTATCGTTAATTCCACCAATTTCTTCGGTATCTCTCTTTCCTTAATTTGTTCTTCTATATGATCAAGCCAAAGCCATTCTTTAGACTTCATTCAATATTTACCATTTGTTGTTTTCTGTCAACTCCCCACCAGATTTTCCACCTAAAGAACACAGGCTAAAGTCTGCGCCTACGTGTCTATCCTCATTTTCGCTGCCTGTATCGTATTCAGCATTAACATCGTTATCGTCATCGGTCCAACGCCGCCCGGTACCGGCGTTATCATGGATGCCTTTTCCTTAACGCCATCGAAATCCACATCCCCGCACAGCTTTGCCTTTCCTTCCGGCGTCATCCCTATTCTGTTTACACCTACATCTATAACAACAGCACCTTCTTTTACCATGTCAGCAGTTATCGCCCTGGGTCTACCCGCAGCCACTATGAGAATATCGGCACGTTTTGTGTGAGAAGCAAGGTCTCGTGTTCCTGTATGGCACAAAGTGACCGTTGCGTTTGCGCCTTTTGCCTTCTGGACAAGCATCATTGCAATAGGTTTCCCTACAATATTGCTCCTCCCGACAATCACTACCTCTGCACCGTCTATCTGTACACCGCTTCTCATGAGCAGATGTTGGATTCCATATGGCGTACAAGGATAGAAACGGGCTTCTCCAATCATAAGCCGCCCAACGTTCGTGGGGTGAAAACCATCTACATCCTTGTCGGGATCTATTGCATAAAGAACCCTGTTTTCATTTATCTGCTTCGGTAGCGGCAATTGTACGAGTATTCCATGTATCTTTGGATCTTTGTTGTATTTTTGAATGATTTCAAGAAGCGCCTCTTCGGAAACATCTTCCGGCAGATCCTCCTGAACTGAATAAAACCCGAGGTCTTTTGCCGTCTTCTGCTTTGCCGTCACATAACTCACAGATGCAGGGTTCCTGCCCACAATAATCGTTGCAAGCCCGGGCGCAATTCCATGCTGCTCCATTAACCTTGCAGCATCTTCTTTGATCTCTTCTCTGATCCGGGATGCAATCTCTGTCCCGCTTATGATCTTCGCCGTCATATAAACTCCTGATTTTGTTAAAATGTTAAATATTCTACATTCTACATTCTACATTCTAAATTCTAAATTCAGCGTTTTCTCAAATATTTTATATGCATCAACAAGGACTGCCGATTTTTTATCAAGGGAAAATATGGGTTTCCCTTCAATATCATCTCTTGCAAGCACATCGTCGTCCCTTATAGTGCCTGCCACCTCTCCGCCGTTTTGTGCGGCTATACCTGTCAGCTTATCCCCCTGACCATCTTTTAATCTGTTGATCACAATCTCAACCTTTTTTATATTCAAGCCCAGATCCCCGATCAGGTCAAGGATACGTTTTGCAGTCATCACGCCCCTCGGTGTCGCATCCGAAACAACATATAATTGGTCTATATCCTGGGTAACAAGCCTGCTGATGTGCTCCATGCCGGCTTCATTATCCACAACCACATAGGCATAGTTCTCTTTCAAGGTATCAATAGATTTTTTTGCAAGGCTGTTTGCAGCACAATAGCAACCCGGTCCTTCAGGCCTGCCCATGACAAGGAGGTCAAAACCCTTGCTCTCGATAATTGCCTCGTGTACCTTGTATTCGAACCAGACATCCTTTGTCATACCCTGGGGCACATCCTTCTTCATAAGCTCGCGTGTCTCACCGATCGTTGCTGTGACGTCTACGCCGAGCAGTTCATTCAGGTTTGAATTCGGATCGGCATCTACGGCAAGGACAGTCCCATCTTTCACTTCCTCAATAAGATACCTTATCAGAAGTCCGCAGATTGTTGTCTTCCCGACTCCGCCTTTTCCGGCAATTGCTATAACTTTTGGCATTATTTACACCTTTATTTTTGATTGCCGATTTCCGATATTAAAACCGGTAATGTTTTAACTCATTTTACATTGCGCAAGCTGAACCCTGTCTGCCTACTATCCGCCGTTCACTATTCACTATTCACTGCTTTTTAAGCTTCTCCATCACCCCCGGAAATTCCTCCTGATTAGTATGGGGCAGAAACATTGCCGCTATATACTCGTCCATAAACTTGTTGTTATTTGAAAGCTCAACATTCATCATTGTTTTTGCAATTTTCTCCGTCTCATTTAGAAATCTCTTGCTGAATGAGAGTAACCGGGCACCCAGAAGAGAGCCATTCCCTACAAAAATAAATTTATTCAGAGGCAATCCGGGCAGCAACCCGATAATCTGCGCCTTTTCAAGGTCGATATAATGACCGAATCCGCCTGATATTATAACCATATCTACATCCTTAAAGGCAATACCAACATTGTCGAGGAGAACCTTGCAGCCGGCATATATAGCTGCTTTTGCCCTCATCAGGTTGTTTATATCCACTTCGGTGATTACAATATCTCTGTCAATACAGGTCTCGGATGTATAGCAGACCACATATTCATAACCGCTGTCCCCTTCTCTTATTCTCTTTGTCTGAATATCTCTTTTAAACTTGCCGTTCTGGTCTATCAGGCCAACTTCAATAAGTTCTGCAACAAGATCGATCAAACCCGAGCCGCATATGCCCATAGGCTTTACCCGTCCGATAGTAAGCGTCATAGGCTCAAAAGTAGAAGGTTTAATCCTGATCTGTTCTATTGCGCCCTTTCCTGCCCTCATACCGAACTTAATCCCGCCACCCTCAAAGGCAGGGCCGGCAGAGCATGATGCGCATACAAGCCAGTCTTTATTCCCGAGTACAATTTCACCGTTCGTTCCTATATCCATAAACAGGGTTGTCTTGTCTCTTTGAAAAACCCCTGAACCGAGGACTCCTGCAACAATATCTCCACCTACATATGAAGCTACACAGGGAAAAACATATACATGGACATGGTTCTTCACATTTATACCGAGCGTTTCTGCTCTGACAGGGGGAAAAATTGTTGTTGTCGGCGTATATGGCGAAAGCATAATATATTTAGGGTCCAGACCAAGGACAATATGCGTCATGGTGGTATTTCCGGCAAATACGAGATGCGATATGTGTTCCGCATTAACGCCGCTTATTTCTATAAGTTCTTTTATCAGGTCGTTGATCGTGCGGATCACAACTTCCTGCAGCTTCTTCAGCCCTCCTTTTTTTTGAGAGTACATGATCCTTGATATCACATCTTCCCCGTAACTGATCTGGGCATTGTAATCGGATGATTCTGCCAGTGTGCACAAATCTCTGCCGGCACCCGTCGGCGCCTTGAGCTTAAACACACTGCAGTTTGCAAGGTCGAGAAGCTGTGCGCAAACTGTCGTCGTTCCAATATCTATCACTATTGAATAGTTTTTTTCCTCAGTATTGCCGGGCTCAACGTTAATCAGTTTATACCCTTCTCTTATTTGAACTATTGTAACCGTGGCCTTCCAGGCGGCATCCCTCAGGACCCTGCTCAACCTTGCAAGAACTTTAAAGTCAACAGAGATGCCGTCAATACCATATTTCTCCTTCAGCGCCCTCGCAAGTCTCGCGAGGTCTGATACATTATCCTCCATAGACGGTCGCTCAAACTCAATATATCTCTTAGATACTGCAGGATCCACATCCCATCCCGTTACAAGCTCACCGATGTCTGATGCAGAGAGAATAGAGGTTGCCTTACTTCTCCTTTTTAGCGCAAGTCTATCCACCTGCGACTCAAGAGGCACTTCGATTGTCATATCTGTATGTGGGATCGTCATGCATGCGAGTCTTATGCCCGAATCGTACTCCGATTCCGATATTTCAGGATGAACCCCGGAAGGTGCGTTGCCTTTCAGCACCTTGATCCTGCACTTCCCGCAAGAGGCATTACCACCGCAGGAAGCGTTAATATGGATGCCGGACTTCATTGCTGCTTCAAGTACAGTCTCTCCGTTCTCAGAAAAACATACCCTGTCTATGGGAAGGAATTTAATCTTATATTTTGCCATTCAAATCCTCAGTTTATAATATTAACAAATTATTGGCAATTTTCAACATATTACATCCATATATTGCATAAAAACAGACTATTTATTATTTTACCTCGATAAACCTGACTTCAGGCATTTCCCGAGGTCATGACTGTTTGCCAACCCTTAAAGGGGACATGATGACAAACACAAAAAGATAAAGTTTACCATTAAAAACACGGCTAATGCTTTGTGTATCACATTTACTCCATATTATTATTGACGTTCAAAGAATATCATCGTATAGTGTTTACTATAGTGAATTATGTATAACGCGCCTATTCTGAAAAAATCGCTTGAAGTTCTCAAGTTTATCGTTGACAGTGGGACCCCCCTCGGCGTCACAGAAATATCAAAAAACCTGTCTGTAAGCAAAAGCACAATATACGGGATATTAAACGCCCTGAAAGACGAAAAATTTGTTGATAAAGACAACAAAACCAAGAAATATATCATCGGGACAGAGTTGTATGAGCTTGCAAAAAAGGTATTTAAGGGTGGAGAGATCGTAATGGTCGCCAGACCTTTCCTGGAAAAGCTCGTTTCACTCGTGGATGAAACCACCTTTCTTTGCATAAGAGAAGCTGCTGTTGCCAGGGTACTCGATGCCATAGAAGCAAAAAAAGCGCTCAAAATATCCTCTCCGATAGGCACACGATTCCCGATTACCGCATCTGTTCTCTGCAAGGCATTTCTTTCCCCTATGGACAACGAAAGTATAAAGATGTTTTTGAAAGAGAAGGGGCTGCCGCGATATACTGAAGACAGCATTACCGATATTGATGAATTTCTTAAAGAGATTGATAAAATGAGGGAAGCGGGCTACAGTCTTGATCTTGAGGAATATTTAAAGGGGGTACGGGCCGTGGCAACACTTATTTATTCAGGCGGTGTGCCTGTCGGGGCCATCTGTATAATCGGCTTCTCAACCTCAATGTATGACGATAAGCTGCCTTCCATAATCCAGCATTTGAAGAACACGGCTCAGCAGATAAGCGAAAGACTATCTCAATTAAAAATATTATTGTAGCAACAGACGCCGAAACAATCCTGACCTTATCTCCAACAATATTATAGCCACTTTTTTCTCTTGAAATAAGCCAGCATAAAAGCTGCAATAACTGCCATAAGAATAAGCACGGCGGGATAACCCCATTTAGATTCAAGCTCCGGCATAAACTTAAAATTCATGCCGTATAAACCGACTATAAACGTTAATGGTATAAAAATGGTAGCGATCATGGTCAATACTTTCATAATCTCATTTGTCTTATTGCCGATGCTTGAAAGGTAAATGTCAAGCATCCCGGAAAGCATTTCCCTGAAAGTCTCTACCGAATCAATAACCTGAATCGTATGGTCATAGACATCCCTCAGGTAAAGGCGTGTTGATTTTTGTATAAGTGCAGACTCTCCTCTTTCAAGAGTCCCGATCAACTCCCTTAACGGCCAGACAGATCTGCGTAAAAATATCATCTCACTCTTTAATTTGTGAAGAAAACTCAATGTTTCCGGTTTAGTGTTTCTAATCAATTCTTCCTCTAAGATGTCTATGGTTTCTCCAAGCTTCTCAAGGACAATAAAATAATTATCAATAATTACATCAATCAGGGAATATACAAGGTAGTCAGCCCCCAGTTTTCTAATCCGCCCTTTATTGTTTCTTATTCTGTCCCGAATATACTCAAATACGCCGCCTCCCGTTTCCTGAAATGAAATGACATAATTGTGTCCCAGTACCAGACTGACCTGTTCAGTTTTTATTTCCCTGTGAGCATCATCGTAAGAGATCATCTTTAATACAATATAAATATAACTATCATAATCTTCTATTTTAGGGCGCTGGTCGGTATTTAATATATCTTCCAGTAAAAGAGGGTGTAAATTAAAGCACTGTCCTGTTTTTTCAATGACCTCCACATCATGAATGCCTTCTATGTTTATCCAGGTAATTGTCGGTTTGTCCTTAAAAGAAGAACATTCCTCAATGCTGCTGATTTCCATTTCCTTAAATTGCGTTTCATCATAGTCAATAAGCGTGATTCTGGAATTTTCCGTTTTTTGCTCTCCGATATGAATGAGGGTTCCAGGAAGTAAACCCGTTTTTTTAGACCGATTTTTTACATTTTTCAAATTTATAGCCCTCCTCTCTGGCCCGTTCGTTCAAATCAGCTTAAGATCGCTGAGTAAAATCGCTGATGATAGACCTTCCCCCCTCCTCCCCGGCCTGACAGAATGAACCTCCACGCAGCAGAGCTGCGAGGTATCATAGGAATGGGGAGCATTATTATTCCCCCTCACCCTGCCCTCTCCCTCAAGGGGCGAGGGAATTTGGTTAACCCGAAGCAAAGCTTCGAGGAATCAATTGATTGTAATAAAAGTCTCTGTTTATCCGGCAATAAATCAATATTTTATCCTTCTCAGGAACAGTCCTTTAGCCGGCGCCGTTGGGCCTGCCTTCTCGCGGTCTTTTGATTCAAGGATCGCCCGGAAATCATTCTCGGTGAGCTTCCCTGATCCTACAAGCATAAGTGTCCCGACAATATTTCTAACCATATAACGTAAAAAACCGGTACCCTCTATCACAACGTATATCAAATCTCCTCTCTTTTTTACACCTGCTTGTAATACTTCCCGTATAGGATTTTGATAAAATGTATTCTTTTTTTTAAAAGCAGAAAAATCGTGAGCCCCTGTAATCCGTTTGATTGTCCGGTGCATTGACAACACGTTGAGGGCATACGGTATATGCCACACATACCGTGTATAAAAGGGTGAACTGCATGACGAGTTTAAAATAGAATATGTATAAATTTTACTCCTTGCAGAATACCGTGAGTGGAAATCCTCGTCTGCTTTACGTGCATCGCTTATCCTGATATCCGGGGGCAACAGGCTGTTTAAGCCTCTGATAAGCCCCTTAAGCTCTATGACGCTATTGGTAAAAAAATTTACTGTCTGCCCGTATGCATGGACCCCGCTGTCCGTTCTTGCCCCTGCAAAAAGTTTAATATGATGATTGACGATTTTTTCAATTCTTTCTTGTAAGGTTTGTTGTATGGTTATCAAATCCGGCTGGCATTGCCATCCATGATAATTAGTCCCATCGTATGAAACAATAAGAGATATATTTTGCATTTACTAATTCTATCGTGGCTTCTTTTTAACACCTTGCTCTATTTTTATGCCTTCTTTCGGCTTTTCAGCTTCTTTTGTCTCAGGCTTCAGTTTAATCTTCCCTTTTTCTTCATAATTGATATTTTCATCAAGTTTTGTATAAAGCTTCTCTAATTCTTTTTTTAACCCGATGTTTTCAGCCTTTAAAAAATTATTCTCCTCTTTCAAAAGTCTTGTTTCCTCTTTCAAGCCTTTTACTTCCTTGCCGCAGGAGAAGCATCCTGTCGCGATCAGGGAAAGTACCATAAAAATTGTTATAGCTTTCATATAAACATTATTTTCTATCAATGCGTTCCTATTTGTCAACAGGTTAATGTTTATGCTAAAGTAATATAAAAAAACCACGCTAATAATGGAGGCGTCTTAAATGCACACATCTGTAATAACTATCCCGATTGAAGAGGAAATGAAAAGATCTTACCTTGACTATGCAATGAGCACAATAATAGGCAGGGCATTGCCGGACATCAGAGACGGCTTGAAACCGGTCCATAGAAGAATTTTGTTTGCAATGTACGATTTGAACAACATGCACGACAAACCATATAAAAAATCTGCAAGGGTTGTCGGCGATGTCATCGGTAAGTATCACCCGCACGGAGATCAGTCAGTATACGATGCAATCACGAGGATGGTGCAGGATTTTTCCCTCAGATATCCCTTGATAGATGGTCAGGGCAATTTTGGCTCCATAGACGGAGATGCACCTGCTGCAATGAGGTACACGGAAGTAAGACTTACAAGAATGGCCGAAGAGATACTGAAGGACATGGAGAAGGAAACGGTCTCTTTTAAGACAAACTATGATGACTCTCTCGTTGAACCTGTTGTCATGCCGTCAAAAATACCGAACCTGCTAATTAACGGCTCCTCCGGCATTGCAGTCGGTATGGCAACAAATATACCTCCCCACAACCTCACGGAAATCATCAATGGCATAATATCGTATATTGATAATCCCGCTATTACGCTGGATGAACTTATAACGCTTATACCGGGACCGGATTTTCCCACACATGCCATCATTTACGGCAGACAGGGGATAAGGGAAGCCTACGAAACAGGAAGAGGGCATATCATCCTGCGTGCGAGAGCCCAGATAGAAAAGAAAAAGGAGCACAAAGAGGCGATAGTCATAACGGAAATACCGTATCAGGTCAACAAGGCACGTCTTATTGAAAATATCGTAGAACTGATAAATGCAAAGCGGATTGAGGGTATATCAAACATAAAAGATGAATCAAACAGGGAAGGTATGAGGATCGTTCTGGAGTTGAAAAGGGGTGAGATGGCCGAGCCCATTTTGAATCAACTCTATAAGCACACCCAGCTCCAAACAACCTTCGGCATTATTTTCCTTGCAATTGTGAACAATGAGCCTAAAACCCTCACCCTGTTCCAGTTGATCGAAGAGTTTGTAAAATTCAGAAAAGATATAGTAACTAAAAGATCTATCTTTGAGTTGAATAAAGCCCTGGATCGGCTACATATCCTTGAAGGGTTCAAAATAGCGCTTGACCACATAGATGAAGTAATCAGTCTTATTAAACAGGCAAAAACGGTTGCAGAAGCACGGGCCTCACTGATAGAACGTTTTACCTTTTCCGAAAAGCAGGCTACGAGCATTCTGGAAATGCGTTTGCAACGCCTTACATCCCTTGAAAGAACAAAAATTCTTGACGACTATACCAGCACCTCAGAAGAAATAGCAAAATTGCAGCAGATTCTTGGAGACGAAACGCTCCTCATTGGAGTAATAAAAAAAGAGCTTATTGAAATAAAAGAAAAATATGGCGACGGCAGACTGACGGAAATAGTCGATCAACTGCCTGACATCACCAAGGAAGACATGATTAAAGAGGAAGAGGTCGTTGTAACTATCACATACCGTGGTTATACAAAGCGAACCCCCCTGGATCAGTACAAACACCAGGCAAGGGGCGGCAAAGGGAAAATAGGTTTTATAGTAAAGGAAGAAGATTTTGTAGATCATCTGTATGTTGCTTCCACACATTCCTATATAATATTCTTTACCAACTCCGGGAAGGCACACATTGTAAAAGTTCACACCATCCCCGAAGCCCCCATGTCATCAAAGGGGAAACCGATTATTAACCTTGTAAACATCGATAAAACCGAAAGGATAACGGCTGTAGCACACGTGAAAGATTTTTCAGAGAACAAATATCTTTTCTTAGTCACAAAAAAGGGGCAGGTAAAGAAGATAAGTCTCGACTCCCTGAAGCACTTACGAGCTCCTGGCATACGCGTAATCAGCCTTCCGGAAGATGACAGCCTCATAGGGGTACTCGAAACTGAAGGACAAAACGAAATCGAGATTGCCACAAAAAAAGGCAAGTCAATAAGGTTTGAGGAAAAAGAGATACGGCCTATGGGCAGGGTTGCATACGGGATACGAGGCATAAGACTTACAAAAAATGATGAGGTGGTTTCTGTTGAAATTGTCAACCAGGACTGCAATGTTTTTACAGTAACCGAAAAGGGTTATGGAAAACGTGCGCCCTGCAGCGAATACAGGGTCCAGGCAAGAGGCGGTAAGGGCATCATAAGTGTAAGATGCGGGGCAAAAAACGGTGAAGTAGTATGTTTAAGACAGGTAAGCGAAAATGATGAAGTAATACTTACAACGGATAACGGAAGGACAATACGATTCAAAATCCAGGATATCCCTGTCCAGAAAAGAGGCGGTCTCGGAGTAAAACTTATGGACTTAAGGGGTGCTGAAAAAATAGTCGGCGCCGTGGTCACATCGGCAATGGCTGAGATAGCAGACACAACATTTGAGGAGTAACGGCAATTCCGGATTCTGGATGTTAGATGTTGATGCACTCGTAAAAGTCCAAAACCTGTCACTCCGGTGAAAACCGGAGTCCAGAACACATTGAAATCACTGGATTCCCACGCTTGTGCCCTTCAGGGTATTCGTGGGAATGACAAAACGACAGAAATACGACTTTTCACGAGTTCATTAGATGTTGGATTGTACATGAAAAAACAGATTAGAGTATGTAAACAATTCAAATGTTAGAAAATAAAACAAAGTTGAAAATCGGGGTAATCGGCGCCGGTGCATGGGGGACTGCATTTTCCATGCATCTTGTAAGAAAAGGCTACAAGGTACTTCTGTGGGTTTTTGAAAGGGAACTTTATGAAATACTTAAAAGAGAGCGGATAAACAGGTACTATCTGGAAGGTTTTTCATTACCTGCACAAATTGACTTTACCGATAATCTCTCTGAGCTCGCAGATTATTCAGATGATATCGTTATCGCAACACCTTCCTTTGCTTTGCAGGAAACCCTGGAAAAGGTATCCTGCCCCCTTTTGAATAAAAATATATTGCTCCTCACAAAAGGATTTGAAACAGAAACGCTGCTGCGCATGAGTGAGGTTGTAGAAAAATGCCTGGGCAGAAGAAATACCCGCATCGCAGTACTTTCAGGCCCATCCTTTGCAAAAGAGGTCGCCTTGGGTGCATTCACATCCGTTGTTGTGGCATCAAAACACAGCAAGCTTTCCTCATATTTTCAAAAACATATGCATGATGATAATTTTCGTATATATACAAGCAAAGACATTGTAGGTGTAGAACTGGGCGGCGCAATGAAAAATGTCATGGCTATAGGCGCAGGCATTATAGAAGGTTTGGCGCTCGGCACAAACACCCAGGCAGCCTTCATAACACGAGCCCTTGCTGAAATCAAAAGACTCGGCAAGGCCCTTGGCGCAAAGGAAACCACCTTCATGGGTCTTTCCGGCATAGGCGACCTGATGCTCACATCCTATGGACAGCTCAGCAGGAACAGAATGTTCGGGGTAGAACTCTCAAAAGGAAAAAGACCGGAAGATATTATAAAATCACAGAACACTGTTGTTGAGGGGTACTACACGATTAAGGCCGCATATAGACTCTCTAAAACACTGAACATAGAGATGCCTATCACTGAGGAACTGCATAAAGTCGTCTTTGAAGGGAAAAGCCTCCAGACGTCTCTCAAAGATATTAAGAGCAGGGCTCTTAAAGAAGAAGATATATAAAACCGATTTGTAATTTAGAATTGCGAATTGCGAATTTTAAAATGCAAAATCACAGTCAAATATCAAAGAAAAACGCAGATTTTGAATACATCATGGTATAAGGGGGTTATATGGATTTGAGAGTTATTGAAAATATGGAAGCGCCCGAGTTGAGAAGCTATATTGAGTTCCTCCTCTGGCATTACAGGGTTGTCGATGCGTTCTGGTTTTTATATGTGGCAGAAGATTTCGATCAACCAACTGCGGAACATCTTAACGAAAAGGTCTGGGGGCGTGTACCACAAATGGCAGCAAAAGATCTGATCAGGCGTTTCAATATTAAAGAAAAAGGGTTGGCAGGCTTTGTTAAAACCCTCAGACTTTTTACATGGACAATTATTGTAGGATATGAGATTGAAGAAAAGGAAAATGAGGTGATCATAACCATACCTCACTGTCCCACGCAGGAAGCCCGTTTAAAACGCGGCATCGGAGAATTCGTATGCAAGGAGATGCATAAAGCTGAATTTACAGCCTTTGCTCATGAGATTGATCCTGACATCAAAGTCGAGTGTCTCTTTGCGCCTCCCGACCCTCATCCGGGCGATACTTTCTGCAAGTGGAGATTTACCATTTAATATTTGTGGACCCCCGCAGTTCGTTGATAAAGGTTTTACTTATTAAGCTGAATAATTCATTCAATCTTGCCAGAGCTCAATAAAAAATCTCCTTCGACTTATGTAAAAAGTAAAGATACGCGGGTTTGCCTGCCTGCGGCAGACAGGCCGTAATGAATCTTTCTCTCGTTCCGGCAAAAAAACCTGCTTTAACTCTGCGCTCTCTGTGGACTTGAACGACCGTAAGGGAGTGGGCCTGTCCTCGCTTGGCGGGGGCCTGTCCCCTGCCAAGGGGGCGAGAGAGAAAAGCATTAAAAGCATTTACCTCTTACAGGGGCAACATAGTACACGGAGAAAGGCAAGATATTTTGATATTTTTTATTTAGACGAAGCATCCTGACCCCTGACACCTGTCCGCGGAAGCGGGAGATCATTCGAGGGCAGGCAATGGCTATAATTTGGATGGGGTGATGGGTGTACTGGTTGTATATGAAAAAAGACATAAAGATTTGCCTCAGGAAATCCGTGTAACAGTTACACAGATTTCTGAAATAGTCGGAAAAACAATAAGGACGCTGTTTAACGGGCTATCTCTTTTAAAACTTGTTTTAAAAATATTGGAAGCATGAACTCGATATCCATATAAATTATCTTTTAATTTTTACTGCCCATTATTTCCGTTTTTTATTGCCTCCCAACCGTTTTTTATCTTATCCGGGCAGTGTTTTTTTCCATGTTTCAGACATTCATAATATTTTTTCGGGATTTCCGATTTATCAACTGCTTTTGGGTCATAATAAATATTTGCACCAATATCTTCAGCCACATATTCCTTAAATAATTCTTCCAGTCTATTCTGCAACATCCCTTTGATTTCCACGACACGGACATCATATCCGATGTTGCGGAGGTTTTCCCGAAGCATGTGGTTTATATGGCCGGTGCATATTTCAATTCGATGGGTGACCGGGGCCGCATTGAACTGAGCAAGGACTTGTAGCGCAAGCTCAGTATACTTTACGAGATATCTCCCTGTTTGAATACCAACCTCGGGATCATCTCTGAAATACTCAACAGGCACTACGGCACTTAAAACATTTTTTTCGTCTGAAACACCCACCATTACGCCGCACAAGGGGAACCCCCATCCGGCATCGTCTATTCGTAATACAGGGAGGTTCGGCAAAACAAAACTTTCATAATCTTCTTCCAGGAGTTTCTCCAGAATGTGCATGTCAATGCACACCAGACTATGCCCTTCTTTTTTTTTATTATAACGATATATTTTTATATTCCATTTCGGGGTAATTACCCCTTCTTCCGCTCCACAATACGATACTTTTAAAGATCTATTATTTTCTGTCTTTGGAACTATTAACCCCTTCTCGGAAGCACATGTGAGTTTGGCCTGGATAAAGTCCGCTTCTTCCCGGGAGAAAACTCTCTTTGAAAGGTTGATTTGCATTAATTACGCCTACTTTAATTGTTTCCGATAAAACCCCCACTAAGAGGATTGCTTGTTTTAAAAAAAGAATTTTTACGGGGGCTATGCAGGCAAGGCTTCCTGGGAGAACGGTAGGGACGTTGGAACGGTAGGGACGTTGTTTCATACGTTGCATTGCAGTTCTTAGAGCACAGCTTTCAGGTGGTAATCCTTACTCTTGCGAAACCGCGCAGGGCATTGATAAGTAGGTGTAAGAAAAATCATACCTGTGATGATGTGACAGACATATTTCTATTGATAATCCTTGCCCTTGGGAAACTGCGAAGCTCACCAGGCGGGAAATCTCCCCGGATGGACAGCAGGATATTATAAATAAGTAAATAACTCCCCGATATTACGGCAAGAAGCTCAAAATATAGGACAAGTGATGGGAAACTACAAGAGATTGCTATTGCGGAAGCTAAAAGGTATAATGTTTGAAATACTTTTGGCTTATCAATCGAAACCATATTTGCACATTGAAGGCAAAAGGAGGGAATATGTATGGTGCCTGAACCGTTTCTTGAAAAGATAATTCAGCGAATAGTAAGCAAATTTAACCCTTATAAAATCATTCTCTTCGGCTCACACGCTTATGGTACCCCGTCTGAACATAGCGATATATACTTGCTCGTTATAATGGATACCAATGAGAAACCTCACAAAAGGGCGATACCGATAAGAAAGTTGCTTAAAGACATCGGTATCCCAAAAGATGTTATTGTGAAGACACCGGAAGAATTCGAAAAGTTCAAAGATATTATAGGCACAATAGTTTTCCCTGCTGCTCACAAAGGAAAGGTAATCTATGAACAGCGATAAATTGAATGTGGTGAAATCCTGGTTTATGAAGGCTAACAATGACCTCAGAGTTGCTGAGCATATAATTACCATTGACGATCCACCCTGTGATACAGTCTGTTTTCATGCCCAGCAATGTGCCGAAAAATACCTTAAAGGGAAAATATAACGGGGATCATATAACCATCTGAAGATGGGAAAACGGACGTGGTATACAAAAAAGTCTTCCTCAATCAACAACCTCATCAATCAGGGTAAGGTATACCGAATAAGGGTGATGATATATAAAGGTTAATCCGGGTTGACCAACCAAGAGAAAAATACAGACAAAATTGCTTAAAAACGCTACTGCTTTTTCTCCGGCTCTTTAGTGCCCCCGCCGAGGAGTTTCTCAATCAACGGGATATCCGCGCCTTGCACATGCATTCCCTTTATCCAGAGCTGAGGAGTGCTGTTGATGCCCATTGCCTTTGAAATCCGCCTGTGTTCATTGATAAGGGCTTCCACTTTTTCGTCATCACATATTGCAAACTTCATCCCGTCGAGATCACCGTTCATCGCCTCTTTATAAGCCGCTTCACTGTCTTTTGCGCAAAAGATATATTTTATTTTCTGCTCCGCATCTTTATGCATTGCCAGCGAGACAAAAAACACGTATCTAATAATGTTTTCCTGTTTCGAAAGATATTTTGAAGCATCCCTGCAATATGTACAATCCGGATCGGTAAATTCAATGATAATACGTTCACCCTTCCCGATTTTTAAAGCCTTTTCAAGAGATAGGGTCTTGACTTTTTCCGTTATTATTGCGCTCTCGCGCTCATCCGTCAGGTTCTTGCCTGTCGAATTCCATATGGAACCGGCAAACAGATAGTTTTTCTCAGGAAAATAGTATAGTATCCTTCCCGGCATGTTTATCTCATACATGCCTTCAATATCTGCTCTTCTGATACTTTCGGCCTTAACCCTCGGAAAGGCTTCTTTAAATTTTTCCATTACTTTTGCATCCAAATCACTCTGCGCAAATCCTGGTATTGAAAAACCCGGCAAAATAATAAATATTAACAGCCCACCGGCTAACAGTCTTCCAAGCATATCGCTCCTCCTTGCAGCATAATATAAATTATTTGACGACCTTTTTGTACTGTGTTATTCTCAAAATTGCAGAAAACAAAGCCATTGGTTTCAAGTGTTCGACTTTTCAGGCTTCGTCTATGCACTTATCACTCATCTCATATTCTAAAGGAGGTACATATGTCAACAATATACGATGTCTTTGCTCGGGAAGTACTGGACAGCAGGGGTAACCCCACAGTAGAAGTTGAAGTTGCACTGGAAAGCGGGTCTATAGGCCGGGCAATCGTTCCTTCCGGCGCATCAACCGGCGAGAGGGAGGCCCTTGAACTGAGAGATGGTGATGCAAAAAGGTATAAAGGAAAGGGCGTCCTGAAAGCAGTGGAGAATGTAAACCAGACAATAGCGTCAAAGATCGAAGGATTCGATGCGCTTGAACAGGCATATCTTGATAATTTTCTCATCAAGCTTGATGGAACAGAGAATAAAAGCAATCTCGGGGCAAATGCAATTCTCGGTGTCTCAATGGCGGTTGCCAGAGCAGCCTCGGATTATCTGGGATTACCCCTGTACCGGTACATAGGAGGCATCAGGCCAAGAGAGATTCCGGTGCCCCTCATGAATGTAACAAATGGCGGCGCCCATGCCCAGAATCCACTTGATGTACAGGAGTTTATGATAGTGCCTGTCGGTGCAGAGAGCTTTAAGGAAGCGATCAGGATGGGTGTTGAGGTCTTTCATACCCTGAAGGGTGTGTTGAAAGACAAGGGATATGCCACAGGTGTAGGCGACGAAGGAGGTTTTGCACCACAGATCGCCTCCACAAAAGAGGCCCTCGATACCCTCATTACAGCTATTAAAAAAGCAGGGTACAAACCGGGAGAGGACATACTGCTGGCATTGGATGTAGCAGCAAGCGAACTTTACAAAAAGGGGAAATACCACATAGACGGTAATGTATGGACCAGCGATAAGCTGATTGATTTCTATGAATCACTCATAAATGACTACCCTATCATTTCAATCGAGGATGGGTTGGCTCAGAACGACTGGAAAGGATGGAAAAAATTTACCGATAGATGCGCATCCAGGATACAGATTGTGGGAGACGACATATTTGTAACAAACCCTAAAATTTTCAGGGAAGGTATAATGGAGGGCATAGCCAACAGTATATTGATAAAATTAAACCAGATCGGAACGGTAACTGAAACGCTTACAACAATTGAAATGGCAAAAAGAGCAGGTTATACCTGTGTTATTTCCCATCGGTCAGGAGAAACTGAAGATACTTTTATTGCCGACCTTGCCGTTGCAACAAATACAGGACAGATAAAAACAGGCTCTGCATCAAGAAGTGAAAGGATCGCTAAATACAATCAACTTCTGAGAATAGAAGAAGAGATGGATGATACTGCGGTCTTTGGAGGAAAAGAAGTATTTTACAGTATACGGTCTTAGCAAAAACTGTGGAGCCTGATACCCACAAGCACGGGCAAGAGGTTATCAGGCTCCACAGGCTTAATTCCTATCCGTTCATTTCTATAAGTCCGAATTTGGACAATTCTCCAAGCAGGCTTTGTTTTCCGATGGGTTTAATCAGATAAGATGTAGCCCCTTCCTTGTATAGGGCTTTCATAACATTTTTTGGATCTCCAAGGGCAGTAGTCATAATAACCTTTACCTCTGTTGAATTTACAATGCCCATCTCTGCCTCTATTCCCCTTATTTTCGCCAGGGCTTCGTGTCCGTCCATGTTCGGCATCATAATATCCATACAGATAAGATCATAAGGGTTGCCTTCCGTCCAGGCTACCTTAAAAGCTTCGACAGCCTCTTCTCCATTAATGGCGATATCACATTCACCGTATTTGGAGAGAATTCCCTGCATCAATTTGCGGCACGTAAAATCATCTTCTGCGATCAAAACTTTCATAGACAACACCTCCTGACTGATTTATTGTAACAAGGTTGCCCTTGTTTGCCCGTCTTCGTTGCACTGTGATTACTAATTTATGCATTGCCTGCCAAATGTTCAGTTATATTATCCGGCGCCTTGCCAAGTTCTTTCTCTAACCCCTCATAATGTGTATAAATCTCATCTATTTTTCCCTTGTTAATTGCATGAACAGGGCTTTTGTGTCCGTATTTCTCAACAACTTCAATAAGCTCCTGCATGTTGAATGGCTTGGATACAAAATCATCCATCCCGGCCTCAAGAAACCGTTCTTTATCGCCACACATAGCATGGGCTGTCAATGCGATAATGGGGATTCTCCCGTTTTTATGCAGAAAGTCGGGATGCCTGATAATACGGGTAGCCTCCAGTCCATCCATTTCGGGCATCTGTATATCCATAAGTATCACATCAAATTGCTTATTGCGCAAAACATCAATGACTTCCCTGCCATTCTTTGCGCATACCACAGCATGTCCCCGTTTTTTTAAAATGCTTTCGGCAAAGTACTTATTTATAGTATCGTCTTCGGCGAGGAGTATCTGTAATCTCTCTATGTCGCCGTCGCTTGTGCTGCTTTCTTCTATTGTCCCCTGACTGCAGACGGAGGAAGGCGGGCTTGTAAAGGACGGAGTAGTAGCAGATTCGGCAAATCCATACACAGGGGAGACATCCTGCCTTTCGCAGGAAGATTTCAATATTACACTGAAATAAAAGGTGCTTCCCTCGCCCGGTTTGCTTTCAACCCATATATTCCCGCCCATAAGTTCTACAATCCTCTTTGATATGGTAAGACCGAGGCCTGTTCCGCCATATTTCCTTGTTGAAGAACCATCTGCCTGGGTGAAAGCATTAAAGATGGTTCCAAGCTTGTCTTCCTGAATTCCTATGCCGGAATCATGGACCGAGAAGAGAAGGATAACCGTTTCTAATTTAGAATCTAATAAACCTTGAACACTGGATTCCGAACCCCGAATCTCACTTGCTGAATCTTGTTTGCTCACTTCAACAACAATCTCTCCCTTTTCGGTAAATTTGACGGCATTCCCGATAAGGTTGATAAGCACCTGGGTCAGGCATCGCGCATCACCTTTCAGGCTTAAGGGGATATTCTTGTCCATGTTATATGAAAACTTTAACCCCTTTCTTTCCGCCTGAATGGAAAAGGGTTTTATTACACCTTCCAATCCATCATGAAAATCAAACTCAGTTTCTTCAAGTTCCATCCTTCCTGATTCAAACTTTGAAAAATCAAGGATACTGTTAAGAAAATCTAAAAGCAATTTGGAAGACTGTAAAACCAATTCAAGATTTTCCCTTTGGTCTCCTGATAAATCCGAATCTAAAACAAGTTCGGTAAATCCGATAACAGCGTTCATCGGGGTCCGTACCTCATGGCTCATATTAGCAATAAATTGGCTCTTTATCAGGTTTGATGCTTCAGCCGCTTCTTTTGCATTCCGTATTTCCTGCTCTACCAGCTTGCGCTCGGTAACATCCCTGAGAAAGGCTAAAGTCACTGTTTCTTCATAATAAATTGTCGTTGTCACAGAGATTTCAATATCGAAATACGTGCCGTCCTTCCTGACCCCCCTGAACTCATATCTTGTCGGCGCCTGTCCCCCGCTCTCTCTTAATCTTGCGTATACCATCACCCTTTCAAGATCATCGGGATGGACAGTTAACAAAAACTTTTTTCCAACAATTTCTTCAGGCTTTGTATAACCGAACATTTCCACGAAACGCTGATTAACAAAGATGTGTATGCCGCCCTTCATAATTCCTATCCCTTCACTTGAACCCTCGATCAACGTCCTGTAGCGTGTTTCTGATGCCACAAGTTTTGTTTCCGACTTTTTGTTGGCAGTAATGTCACGTATGATTTCGATGGCGCCGATAATATTCCCATGTGTATCCCTTAACGGTTTCGACTTAAGCCACAGGTATGCCCCGAAGGGTTTTATTTTGTCTGAATAGGTTTCTGCGGTAATGGTATCGCCTTTTTTATCGATGGAGAAGTATAATTTTCGGGCAGTGTCGTCGAATTCCCTGTTCACAAAATCAATCAGCATAGGCATCCTTTCCCCGCGAAACGGTATAGCATACTCATAATCGCCTTTACCCATCATTTTTTCTGCCTGGATGCCCGTCAAATCCTCCATTGCCTTATTCCAGATTATCACCTTGCCTTCAAGATTAATAGCAAAGGTCGGGTCAGGGAGAAATTCAATAACGCTGTGGAGTTGGTGATAGGCGGCCTGAATTTTATCCTGCGATGTTTTTAGTTCCGTTATATCCTCACAGGTTACAAAAAGTTCTTCACTATCCAGCAATACGGTATTAAAATTGATGATTTTTTCAGTACCATCCCTGCATTTCACCGTAAATGTCCTCGGTATCAACTCACCGACACTTGCTGATGAATGATTATTCAGCCAGATTGCAATAACTTCATGCCTGTACTCAGGATCAGGATAAGCCTTCCTGAACCATGTTCTTCCATCGGGTATGTCCGACAGGTCATACCCGAATAGCTCAACAAACTTATCGTTTATATAGCTGAACGTGCCGTTATTGTTTATTATCGCAATACCAAATGGCGCGCATTTAGTGAGACCTTTAAACCTTTGGATCTCATCCTGGACTATATCAATTTTTTTATCTTTTTCTTCCAAAAGCACTCCGATCACCATAGCGCTTTGATTTGAAACTGGCATTACTCATTGCCTGCCATCTGCATCTCCATCCCCTGGGCAGCAGTCAGCTCCTCAGAGGAGAATACCTTATCAATATTAAGGATTATAATAAAGTTATCATCCCTTTTACCCATACCTTTGATAAACTCTGTTTTGAGCTGCATCCCTATCTGCGGGGCAGGTTCTATCTGGTCGGGTTCCAATTCGAATACCTCCTGGACTGAATCTACAAGTGCGCCGATGATGGTTGTCTCTCCTTCAAAAGATACTTCTACAACTATGATACAGGTATTGACGGTCTTTTCTGTCCGGGTCATGCAGAATTTTAATCTCATGTCAAGGACAGGTACTACACTGCCCCTCAGGTTGATAACTCCCCTCATATACTCCGGGGTCTTCGGCACTTTTGTAACTGTGGAAAACTCAAGTATCTCCCTGACATGCGAGACATCTATTCCAAAAACCTCCTCTGCAAGCTGGAAGGTAAGATACTGTCTTGTGTCTGTTATTGATAAAACGCTCATGGGTTACCTCCTCTTTGAGGCAGGAATCAGTTATCGGAATTCCGAGGCCTGATCGGCGACTTACTCCAGAACCCTGATTCCTGCTTTTGTTAAAATGTTTCAAATTCTTCATCCAGCTTGTCCTTGCCGTTGCCGAGATCAATCGGGACGCCGCCCGGTTTCATTCCGTTGCCGCTCTTGGTAACCCTGGCAGGAGTATGGGCAATTGTGCGCTGCGGCGCTTTATATTGTTCTTTGTGCGCCTTTGTCCCTGCAATTCTGTGATCCACAACTCCGGATTTTATCGCTGTTTTCTTTTTCCCGACCTCTTCAACTACGAAGAAGGCTATTGTATCCTGCAACTGCTCAGCCTGGGAAGATAGCTCTTCTGTCGTTGATGCCATCTGCTCTGTGGCCGAGGCATTCTGCTGGATAACTGAATCGAGCTGCTGGATGGCTTTATTGATCTGTTCCGCTCCGGTATTCTGTTCGTTGCTTGCAGCATTAATTTCACTGACAAGTTCCGCTGTTTTCTGGATATCAGGAACAATCCTTGTAAGCATTTCCCCTGCCTTTTCTGCAACTTCCACACTTGAACCGGATAGCTTGTTGATTTCTGCCGCTGCTGTCTGGCTTCTCTCTGCAAGCTTTCTTACCTCTGTTGCAACTACGGCAAAGCCTTTGCCGTGTTCACCGGCCCTGGCTGCTTCAATTGCGGCGTTTAAGGCAAGGAGGTTTGTCTGACGGGCTATCTCTTCAATAATATTGATCTTTGTGGCAATCTCTTTCATGGCGGAAACAGTTTCCATCACTGCCTTGCCGCCTTCCCGTGCATCCTGGGCAGCTTTGAGCGCTATCTTTTCTGTCTGCTGCGCGTTATCGGCATTCTGTTTTATATTTGAGACCATCTGCTCCATGGAGGAGGATATCTCTTCTGCTGACGCTGCCTGTTCTGTTGCGCCCTGGGACATCTGCTGGGAGGAGGAACTCATCTGCTGGCCTCCTGTGGCAACATTATCGGAGGCGGTTTTAACATCATTTACTACCTCGGTCAATTTCGCAACCATTTCAGCCAAAGCCCTCATCAGTTCATCCTGGGGTGAGCGCTCCCTTGCTGTTACCATAAGATTGCCGCCGGCTATCTCCTGCGCCATCTTTGTGACCTCATTCATTGCATCGATGAGCACATTCAGGTTATTCTTAATGATGTTGTACTGACCCTTATACTCTGCCGTGATATTAGAGGGGATGTCGCCTTTTGAAATCCGATCCACATACTCGGCCGTAACCATCAGAGGATTGACAATGTTGGTAATCGTGTCGTTCACCCCAGCCACCAGCTTGTTCCAACCACCGACAAAAATATCGGCATTGGCGCGCTTGTCAAGCTCACCATTAGCAGCCGCCTTAATGATCTTGTCCGTTTCTGCCAAAAGCTCGCTCATCATTTTAACCACAGCGTTCAGATTGTTTTTGATGACGTTGTACTGGCCCTTGTACTCTACCGTGATCTCAGGCGGGATAATCCCCTTGCTGACTTTTTCCACGTAATCGGCCGTAACCATCAGAGGATTGACAATGTTGGTGACGATCTCGTTTATACCAACTACCAGTTGCTTCCACCCGCCAACAAACAGATCGGCATTGGCACGCTTGTCAAGCACACCATCAGCAGCAGCTTTGATTACATGATTCGCCTCATTAAGAAGACCGCTCATTGTATCGATGCAGGCATTGAGGTTATTCTTGATCTCATTAAAGTCACCGTTATAAATGTCGGTGATCTTCGGGGGAATATCTCCCTTACTTATTCTGTCTACATATTCAGCTGTGACATTGATGGGTACTTATTCTGTCTACATATTCAGCTGTGACATTGATGGGTCCGACAAAGGCATCGCACAAATTGTTGACGCCTCCGATCAGCTTACCCCATCCGCCGGCAAACCTGGCTGCTTCGCCGCGTGTTGCCAACTGACCTGCTACTGTCGCATTGACCAGTTTGTCTGTTTCTGCCAGAAGACCGCTCATTGTATCGATGCAGGCATTGAGGTTATTCTTGATCTCATTAAAGTCACCGTTATAAATGTCGGTGATCTTCGGGGGAATATCTCCCTTACTTATTCTGTCCCAGAAGACCGCTCATTGTATCGATGCAGGCATTGAGGTTATTCTTGATCTCATTAAAGTCACCGTTATAAATGTCGGTGATCTTCGGGGGAATATCTCCCTTACTTATTCTGTCCACATATTCAGCCGTGACATTGAGAGGACCGATGACTGCATCAAGGGTTTCATTGAAACCTTTCAGAATTTTACGATATACACCTTGAAGTTTTTCCGCATCTGCCCTGGTTGCAAGCTTACCTTCTTTGGCTGCACCGATAATGACTCCTGTTTCATCAACAAGCGTATTCAATGTATCTATACACTGATTAAGGTTATTTTTAATCTCATTAAAGTCACCTTTGTACTCATCTGTAATCCTCTGTGGTGTATCCCCCTTGCTGATCCTGTCCACATACTCTGCCGCCACGTTTAGAGGCCCGATGACTGCGTCGAGGGTCTGATTAACGCCTTCCACGATCTTTTTATATTCTCCCTGATGTTTTGATGCATCTGCTCTTGTTGCCAGTTTACCTTCTAAAGCAGCCTTAGCCAGCATACCGGTATCGTTTATCAGCAATTCAACAGTCTCCATGCATCCCATGACTGCAGGCAGCAGGTGATCTTCTTCGCTTCTTTTGCCCACCTTTTTCAGTTCTGCAAGCTCAGAAGTATTTCCTACAGCTATCTCGTTGATCTGTCTTGTTACGCCACGTAAACGGTCTCTCACCTCATTTGTTGCCTTGGCTATGGATGCAAATATTCCCTGATAGTTGCCTTCCACTGTCTTTGAATGGTCGTTGACCGTCATCCGGTGTAATACCGCATCAGACTCAACCAAGCCCTGGAGTCCATCTATACAGTTGTTCAGGTTGTTCTTGATCTCGTTGAAGTCTCCATTGTATGTGTCGGTGATTTTCTGGGGGATTTCGCCCTTGCTGATCCTGTCTACATATTCGGCTGCTACGTTCAATGGCCCTATAACTGCGTCGAGGGTCTGATTAACACCTTCCACGATCTTTTTGTATTCTCCCTGATGTTTGCTTGCATCTGCCCTTGTTGCCAGTTTACCTTCTAAAGCAGCTTTAGCAAGCATGCCGGTATCGTTTATCAGCAATTCAACGGTCTCCATGCATCCCATGACTGCAGGCAGCAGGTGATCTTCTTCGCTTCTCTTACCCACCTTTTTCAGTTCTGCAAGCTCAGAAGTATTGCCGACAGCTATCTCGTTAATTTGTCTTGTCACACCACGCAAGCGGTCTCTTACCTCATTTGTTGCCTTGGCTATAGATGCATATATTCCCTGATAGTTGCCTTCCACTGTCTTTGAATGGTCGTTGACCGTCATCCGGTGTAATACCGCATCAGACTCAACCAAGCCCTGGAGTCCGTCTATACAGTTGTTCAGGTTGTTCTTGATCTCATTGAAGTCTCCATTGTATGTGTCGGTGATCTTCTGGGGGATTTCACCCTTGCTGATACGATCTACATATTCAGCCGCCACATTCAATGGCCCGATGACGGCATTAAGGGTCTGGTTAACACCTTCAACGATCTTTTTGTAGTCTCCCTGATGTTTGCTTGCATCGGCACGGGTTGCCAGTTTACCCTGTACTGCCGCATCTACAAGCATACCTGCATCGGCCACGAGGGCATTCAGAGGATTTGTGAAAGCTTCAATAATACCATTTACAGACTGCACAATTGTTTTGAGTCCATCATCGACCTTGGCTGTGTCACAGCGTTCACTCAACTTCCCGCCTGCAATAGCGCTACATACCCGATCTAATTCACTTTGAAGCAACTGAACTTTTCCGCTACTTAACATACCCGATCCCTCCTTTTTGTTTGCTCCTTATTATCTAAAGCCATCTTTTTCTTCTGATATCCATTATTTTGGTTTATTCTATTTGTCTGTCCCATTGTTTATATCTCCTCCATTCTTTGTTTCAAAACACCTTTGATGCACTCGTAAATAGTCGTGCTCCGTTAAAAGCATTGCAATGCCATGCTGCTTTTCATGTTTTTCAGCGTTGTTGTCATCATCTCACGCGCCCTTTCCATGATTGGTGTTTCGTGACCCGGATAGATAGTATGAATGTTTCTTCTCGTAATCTTCTCAAAGGCGCTGATAAACTCTACAGAATATGAACCGCCTACGGTCATGATCCGGACCGGCGTATCGCCCGAAAAGAGCGCCTTTTCTTTCTCGCAGTAGAGGCATACGGAGTCGCTGGAATGACCCGGCGTATGTATTACCTCGAACTCCCGGTCACCCATGCTGATAATCTGACCGTCTTTCAGAACTTCATCTACACCTTCAGAATCCTTATAGGCGTATATCTTCGTGTTATATCTCGATTTTATCTCCCTTATACCTCCTGCATGGTCGAAATGGTTATGGGTAATTACGACCTGTTCGACCGGCTTTTTTCCTACGCCGGTGTTTATTGTCTCGATCTCTTCAATAATAGATCCGTCGGTTCCAACATCCACCAGGGTATTGATATCCTGCATGGTATTCCAGCTTCCAAGCACCAGATAGGAATTGCAGGAATAAATACGGTTATCGCCTCTCAGGGGTATGACTTTCATTTCATCCTTTCGATGAAGACAGTGAATAGTCGTTAGTGAATAGTGAATAATTTAAAGAAAGCAAATAGTGATTCATATCGCCTATTGCCTGCCTTCCTGCCAAAGCAGGTTTGTCAAAAGCAAAACCTCTATTTTCTTTTATTTTGCCGCCCGCTATCGCTCGACAAATGCGGACAAGGGCGGATGAATATTGATGAATAGTGTTTTGATAGCCGGTGACATTGCCGCCTATCAAATATTCAGCCCTAACGGGCGAATATATTAAATTTTTACTCTGCCCTAAGGGCATGGAGTATATCGGGTGCCAGGTCGGCAGCCGATATGAAATACTGTCCAGCTTTTGTCTGCGTCCGTCTGCGGCTGAATAAAAAAGGTTTTTCATGCAGCCTTTGAGAATACCCTTGCCTTTATTTCGATATTAGGGTTTGCATTTGCATTTATTTCTTCTTATATATCTGTCCATCAGAGGCTACCTGGTCGAACAGATGGTTCAGTTCCTGGGGCATCTTCTGGGTTTGTTCGGAAGCAAAATACCCTCCGGGCGCAAGGGATTCATGGAACATCCGCATTACCTTGACACGCTCATCCTGCTGGAAGTGAAGGAGGACATTCTTGCACATGATAAGGCTGAAATCGTTGCCGATGGGTTGAAAAGACAGGAGGTTGTGTTTCTGAAATACAATTCTCTCCTTTATGGCGCTTGCAATCTGGAAATAGCCGGGCTTGCCGTTCGGTGCAAAATAATTTTTGAATATCTCTTCGGGAATCCTCTTGAGTTCATCTTCCGGATAAATGCCGTTCTTTATGATAGTCCCGAATGTATCCTGTTCATCAATATCCGTTGCGTAGAGAGTGAGGTTTTTGAATGAAAAATGGCCCATGTTTTCAGCAAGTATAATTGCAAGGGAGTATGGCTCGGGTCCCATGGCGCATCCCGCATCCCAGACCTTGATGCGGCTTCTGCCCATGGCATAGGGGATAACGTGCCTTACGGCAAGGTCAAGTATCTGTATGTCGCGAAAAAAGAATGTAAATGCCATAATCAATACCTCAAATCTGTTTTCTGTGTTTTCAATTAAACACCGCCTCTGAAAGCCCGACATTTTGTATCATCTTCAGAACATCCACAATAAGCGCCACACTCCCGTTGCCCAGTATGGTTGCGCCGGATATGCCTTCTATATCACTGTAAAGCTTCCCGAGGTTCTTGATTACCGTCTGGTGCTCCCCAATAACATTATCAACAACAAAGCCGATCCGCTCTCCGTTGGCGCCGGTAATAACAATTTGTTCCACGGCAGGGGGTTCGCCTTTGATATTGAATTCTTTTCTAAGGTTGATGTATGGAACGATCTCTCCACGGACATGGGCAATATTCCTTCCGTGTGATTTCCGTATATCCTCACGGGTAAGCTCCACACACTCCTCAACAATGGAGAGCGGAAGTACAAAATGGTCTTCTCCGATATTGACAAGGAGTCCTTCCACTATAGCCAGCGTAAGAGGCAACTTCACAGTAACGGTTGTACCTTTGCCCTTCTCGCTATGTATATCAATGGAACCACGTAATGTTTCTATTGCCCTCTTCACCACATCCATGCCTACTCCCCTTCCGGACACACTTGTCACGGTCTGTGCCGTGGAGAATCCCGGTGCAAAAATGAGACGTTGCAGCTCCTTTTCAGAGAGCTCGCTCCCCTGAGAAACGAGGCCCTTTTCAATCGCTTTGGCCCGTATGGTGTCTCCATCCAATCCTTTGCCGTCATCTTTTATCTGAAGCACCACGTTTCCGCCTGAATGGGCGGCAGTCAGGTGAATAGTGCCCGCTCTCGGCTTTCCCTGTGAAATCCGTATATCAGGGGTTTCTATGCCGTGGTCTATGCAGTTTCTGATGAGATGGACCATGGGGTCATTTAATTTTTCAATGACCGTCTTATCCAATTCCGTCTCTGCGCCCTCCGTAGTAAGCTCAATCTCCTTACCAAGTTCCTGTGATAAATCCCTCACTAACCTTTTGAATCTTCCGAAGGTGGTTCCTATGGGAAGCATACGGATATTCAGGGTATTGTCTCTCAGTTCCGACGTCAACCTCTCTACTTCTTCTGCAATAGAGATAAGCTCAGCGCCAGCAAAAGCCAAGGCTGTCTGGGTAAGCCTTGCCTGAACGGTTACCATTTCACCTACAAGGTTTACCAGGATGTCGAGTTTGTCTGCAGGCACCCGTATACTGGAAGTCTCTTCCTTTGCCTGGGTCTTTTCTTTCAACTTTCGTATCTGCTGCTGTTCCATAAGGGCTGATTCTATCCTGTCAGGCGTGACAAGTCCCTTTTCAACAAGTATTTCACCGATATACTTTTTTTCCTGGAGCACCTCCTCCAATTGTTCTTCCTGTATATCGCCCCGTTCAATGAGGATTTCGCCAAGCTTCTTATATGTTTCATCAAAGGGCGAGGCGGATTTACTGTCAATAACATCTATCTTGAGTTCACAATCATCCTCCATGAAGATGAAAATATCCCTTATGGCATCGATCCCCCGATCAGTGGAAAGGATGATGTCCCAGGAGGTATAACAGTGCTCGGGATTGATATCTTCCAGAACGGGAATCCTGTCTGCATGTGATATTACCTGGCATTCCCCCAGGGAACGGAGTTCATCGAGTAAACGCAGGGGGCTTGTCCCTGTGAAGAAAATTCCCGGGGCAGGGGTAAAGCAGATGCGATAGATAACAGATTCTCCATCATTATTTGAATAGGCAGGAGGTGAAACCCCGATAGAAGGAGAGGGCTTTGTCGGGGAGGTGGTTGATTCTCCTCCTGACGCTAAACGGTGGAATGCAGAAACAGTTACCGCAAGCTCAGCAGGGGCTTCACCCGGAGAGGTTGTTAAAAGTTCTCGTATCTGGTCTTTTGCAGTAAGAGTGAGATTGATAAGCTCCAGGGTGACAGGTATTTTCCCGTCGCGCACCTTGTCGTAAACTGTCTCTATCTCGTGGGTAAATGAGGCAATATCCTCAAAACCGAACATGGCGCCTGAGCCCTTGATGGTATGCATGGCACGGAAGACCCTGCCGATAATGTCATTGTCATCGGGGCTTTCTTCCAGTTCAAGGAGCGACGTCTCAAGCTCCGCAAGAAGTTCATAAGCCTCTTCTTTAAATGCTTCTCTGTGAGCATCTATCATCCAAGCACCTTCTTTATGACAGCAACAAGCTGTTCAGGTTTAAATGGTTTTACTATCCATCCTGTGGCGCCTGCCTGTTTGCCTTCCATCTTTTTAGATTCCTGGGATTCAGTTGTGAGCAGAATAATGGGAATAAACTTATATGCCGGATTTGCCCTTAACCCTTTTACCAGACCTATGCCGTCGAGATTGGGCATATTGAGGTCTGTAATCACCATATGAACAGGGTCGCCGTTTAGCTTGGATAAGGCATCTTTGCCGTCTACTGCTTCAACAACCTCATATCCTGCCCCTTTCAGGGTGAATGTCACCATCTGCCTGATACTTGCAGAATCATCTACTGCGAGAATCCTTTTACTCATGGGATGCCTCCGACCAGAAACATTTCTCGTTGCCGGCACACCCCGTATGACGGACACATCCTGCCTGCAGGAGAATCTCTGTGATAACAGAGGCACGGCTATAGTTCAGGGTGACTATTTTCCCTGCCTGCATGGCACTTTTGTGTAATGCACAGAGAAGCTGGAGACATGAGAGGTCAGCCTCTGAAACCTCCTCTATATTAAGGGAAAGGTAGTCTCTATTTGCAAGCAACTCCAGCAGAAGCGACTTTGCCTCCAGGGCACATTCGATTGTCATTGCACCAACGAGCCTTACGTGCTTTCCATTATCGTGTACTTCCATAATACAATCCCCCTTTGTAAAAAAGTCCTGCATTGCCTCTATGTTTTTTACCGGATTTTTTACCGGCTGCATTAATAAACACTAATTTAAACCTTTCATCACATCCCGGAGTACCTTCGTGGAGACACATTTTTCATAGTAATATGCTGCCCCTATAGAAAGGGCTTCCTCTGTCACCTTGGAGTCTCCATATCCTGTCAGGAGCACTATGCCCGTCATTGCGTTGTTTTCCTTGATACGCTTCAGGATTTGGAGTTCTTTTTCGCCCAGAGAATTCGTAAACTTAAGCCCTACTATCACAAATTCGTACTCCCGCATGTTCAGCAATGTTAGAGCCTCTTCCATCGTCTCTGCAACATCGATTGCAGTTCCATGGTCCTGTATCAGTTTTCTTGACTCAGGCAGGATGGTTGCTTCATCATCAACAATGAGTACACGTTTTTTCATATACCTTCCTTTTTATATATGACCGGCATTTTCAGAAAAAAGGTTGTCCGGTCATAACTGATTGATCGCACTATCTCAGCAGCAATACCCACAGGATGCTTTTGCACGTTCAAAGCCACCGGCACATGTCGTTACAAAAGAAATATAGAAAGGAAAACCTGATAGGCTGTTTAAGAAAGAGCCCCTTTCCGTTTAAGTGGGGGGGTTGGTGGGTTTGGAAAGGGGCTCGAAGGGGCTGCTTTGTGTTGTTTTCCATCATTAGTATACATAAAGCAAGAAGCAGGCCATTCCGCTCGTCTTGATAACAAACTAATTTAACTTATCTTTTTAAAAGGAAGGGGATAGTGAACTATCCCATTTTTAATAACTGCTATAGCAAAAATGGGATAGTTTAAGGACCGTGAATAGTAAAGAGGCAGTGGATAGTCGTTAGTGAATAGTGATGAACGCGTAAAAAGTCTTACGTCGTTTTGTCATTCCCATCTGTCGTTTCGTCATTCCCGCGAAAGTGGGAATCCGGTGATTTTAATTTGTTCTGGACTCCCGTGCTTGTGCCCTTCAGGGTATTCACGGGAGTGACGGTTTTTTTACTTTTTACGAGTGCATCAAAATGGATATTAAGCAGAAATTCTCCTTAACTCATAAGAATAATTGTGCGATAATGACAATGAAGCGTATACGGCGCTACTGACCTTGCATCTTATTGGCGGACACAACGATGTACACGCGGATACCAGTTTGAGATTTTCGTATTCAAAAGATAGTATTCCTGACCAGGCTGCAAGAGAGCAGAGCAGGCACTGCAGAAGAGCGTGGAACGGTTTAATTTTCCTATCGAAGGCATCAACACCACCGTTTTCATACATGATTTGGATACTTTTTTGCGATAGGAGATAATTTGCGATAGGAGATAAGATGGATAGGAGATAAGATGGATAGGAGAAAATTCGGACATCATATTTTCTGTATAAGCCGTATTTTTTTCATGGAGGGTGTATGTCTTTTCTAAAAACCTTATTAGTCGTTGGCGTATTAACCGCATTAGGTTACTTCGGCAATGTATTAAGCCTGCCGGTTGCCTTCAGCATCAATTTCCTGTTCGGCAGCATTTTCGTGATCATTGCAGTCTCTTTATTCGGCCCCTTGCTTGGGGGACTCTCGGCGTTGATCGAGTCAAGTTATACCTACATACTCTGGAATCATCCCTACGCTATTATCATTTTTGTCTGTGAAGCGCTTTGGATGGGTTTCTTTTTGAAAAGAAAGTACATGAACATCGGTCTTATCGACACAGTCTACTGGATGGTCATCGGTCTTCCCCTGGTTTTCATTTTTTATTTCGTCGTCATGTCAGTTGGCTTTCAAAGAACCGTGATCATT
The DNA here is from genome assembly GCA_026388255.1 of Pseudomonadota bacterium. NCBI lineage: Bacteria > Pseudomonadati > Pseudomonadota > Pseudomonadota bacterium. The sequence continues at coordinate 34,353 of JAPLKC010000133.1, forward strand.
TTTCTGAAACAGTCCGTCAATGGGATTATAAATGCCTTGATTGTCGGCATCCTGCATCTGCTGCAAAGTCTGGCAGCACAACAAGAAAATCAGAGCTATGCCTTTTCCGGGAGACCATCATGAGTGCCTCACCATCTGCCAACGCCACTGGAACCAGCACTACACCCACTTTATTACATACCACGCAGTCAGCTCTCCAGAACTGGCGCACGGCTTGGATCGTGCTGGTGATCGGTCTGATGATTACCACCGCTGCAGCCCTGTACATGAAATCGAGCATTGAAAGGATTGCGGAGCGGAATTTCGCCTTTCAGTGCAACGAGATTCAAAATAAAATTACAGACAGGCTTGATGACCATGCTCGCATCCTGCAGAGCGGTGCGGCGTTATTTAAGGTATCAGAAATAGTCACGCGCGAAAAATGGCGTATTTTTACTCAAACCCAGGAGTTTGAGAAACAACTTCCCGGTATTCAGGGTATTGGTTTCTCGCTTCTGATCCCGCGTGAAGAGCTACCCCGACACGTCCAGAAAATACGCCGTGAAGGTTTCCCGGAGTACAAGCTGAAACCTGATGGTAATCGTGAAGTCTATTCCTCCATCATATATCTGGAGCCGTTTTCCGGTCGCAACCTGCGGGCTTTTGGCTATGACATGTTCTCGGAACCGGTGCGCCGGTCAGCCATGGAACGGGCGAGGGATATGAATGCTGCTGCGCTCTCCGGCAAAGTTGTTTTGGTTCAGGAAACCAGTATCGAGGCTGTCCAGGCCGGCACACTGATGTATTTTCCGGTCTACCGCAAAGGCATGCCCATTGAAACGGTAGAAGAGCGGCGTGCGGCAATCTATGGATGGGTCTACAGTCCCTACCGGATGAATGACCTGATGCAGGGAATACTTGGTGGCCACAAACCGGAGAAAGACAAACAGCTTTATCTTCAGGTCTTCGATGGTGTGCAGCCTTCACCTCAGAGTCTGCTTTATGAAAGTCTTACTACCGGGGATAAGAAACTCCGCGCTGAAGAGCGTTTCACTCGACAGATTCCGGTTGATTTCAATGGTCAGAGCTGGACGCTGCGCTTTACACAAACCGGCGGCGGGTTCTCCACGGCGGCTTACATAAACGTATGGCTCATCATGATCGGCGGTATGCTCATCACGTTACTGCTGTTCGTCCTGATCCGTACCCTGCTGAACACCGGCGCCAAAGCGCAACGTATAGCAGAGAATCTGACAAAGGAACTGCGGGAGAGTGAAGATAAGTTCCGTCTGCTTATCGAGAACAGCCACGACATTATCTATACGATGACTACGGATGGAGTATTCACCTTCGTTTCTTCTTCTTGGACTATACTGCTGGGGCATCCGGTAAATCAGGTGGCTGGACATCCATTCCAGCCATTCGTCCATCCGGATGATCTTACGGAGTGCATGGTATGGCTGCAAAAAGTGATCGAAACGGGACAACGACAAGAGGGCGTTGAGTATCGCGTGAAACACATTGACGGATCCTGGCGTTGGCATACCTCAAGTGCTGTTCCTTTAAGAGACGGAACCGGCAGAATCATTGGTTTCGAGGGCACTGCACGAGATATCACCGGGCGCAAGCATGCCGAGGATGCGCTGAAACAAACCCGTAAAAATTATGAAACCTTTTTTAACACAATTGATGAATTTCTTTTTGTCCTTGATGAACAAGGGAACATAATCAGTACTAATGCTACAGTTATTGACCGTCTCGGCTACGCAAGAGAAGAACTTTCAGGTCAATCTGTTTTAATGGTTCATCCGCCGGAACGGCGCGATGAGGCTGGCAGAATTGTTGGTGAAATGTTAAGCGGAGAAACAGAGTTTTGTCCTGTTCCGATTATTACAAAATCTGGTGTTCAAATTCCTGTTGAAACAAGGGTTTCCCATGGATTTTGGGACGGCAAACCTGTAATTTTTGGAGTTACCAAGGATATTTCAAAAATCAAATTATCAGAAGAAAAATTTTCGAAATTATTTTATATCAATCCTTCTGCTTGTGGTTTAAGCGATTCGGACAACCACGAATACGTTGAAGTAAATGAAGTATTTTACACTTTACTGGGATTTGGTAAAGATGAAGTAATAGGCAAAACACCTATGGATTTAGGTATTATAAAACTTGAAGCATTGAATGCCATATTTCTTAAAGCAGATAGTAATGGAAATGTAACCAATGCAGAAGCCGATTTAAAAGCGAAGAACGGCGATATCAAGCACGTGTTGTTATCATCAGAAAATATTAATATCCAGGATAAAAAATACCGCTATGTTGTTGTTCATGATATCACCGAACGTAAGCAGGCAGAGGAGCAAATAAAGGAGAATGAAACAAGGCAACACACTTTGCTGGCCAATCTCCCGGCCGGTGTGGTTATTATTGATCCCGTAACCAGAATGATCGAGAATGTGAATGATGCTGCCGCAACCATGTTTGGAGTTCAGGCAGAGCACATTGTCGGACACCGGTGTCACGCATTTCTCTGTCCGGCAAATGAAGGCGCGTGCCCTGTTTGCGACTTGGGACAGGAAGTGGACAATATGGAACGAGTGATGCTTTGTATCGATGGCAGCAAACGCCAGGTTCTGAAGTCTGTCAAACGTATACGAATAAAAGGTCAGGAAAAGCTGCTGGAGTGCTTTATTGATATCACTGAACGTAAGCAGGCTGAGGAGCAGCTAAGGGAAAGCGAGGAACGGTACCGCCTGCTGTTCGATGGCTCGCGGGAAGCTATGATGACCCTTGCTCCGCCTTCGTGGATGTACGCTTCCGGCAATCCGGCAGCATTAGAGATGTTCGGTGCCAGGGATGCGGCAGAATTCAAAACACTGATGCTAAAGGATATATCCCCTGAATTTCAGCCCGATGGCAGTCTCTCAGTCAAAAAAGGACTGGAACAAATTGGGGTGACAATGCGCGAGGGTTCCCACTTTTTCGAGTGGACGCACCGGCGGCTTGACGGCACGGTTTTCCCGGCTACCGTGTTGCTGACCAAAATCGAGATGGGCGGCCATAAAATTGTTCAGGCTACTGTGCGCGACATCACCGCCCAGAAGCAGGTGGAGGAATCTTTACAACAGATTACCAACCGCCTGAAGCTGGCCACAAGCGCCGGCGGTGTGGGTATATGGGATTATGACATTGTTAACAACCGACTGGTCTGGGACGACCAGATGTTTTGTCTCTATGGAATCACGCAGGATCATTTCAGCGGTGCTTATGAGGCATGGCAGGCAGGGCTCCACCCGGAAGACAGGCAAAGAGGCGATGAAGAAATACAGCTTGCGCTGCATGGTGAAAGAGATTTTAACACCGAGTTCCGTGTAATCTGGCCGGACGGAAGTATTCGAAATATACGTGCTCTTGCCGTTGTGGAGCGAGACGACTCCGGTCAACCACTGCGCATGATCGGTACAAATTGGGACATTACAGCGCAAAAGCAGGCAGAGGCGGCGCTCCTCCAGGAGAAGAAACGATTTAGTACTCTTTCTGAGAATGCACCTTTTGGAATGGTTATGATTGATACAAAAGGAAATTTTATCTACATCAATCCAAAATTCAAAGAGTTGTTCGGATATGATATAGAGGATATTCCTGATGGGCGAACATGGTTTAAAAAGGCATACCCTGACCCTGAGTGCAGAAAAACAGCTACATCAACCTGGGTAGTAGATTCAAAGCAGGCAAAAGTAGGTCAAAAAAGACCGAGGATATTCAAGGCAAACTGTAAGGACGGTACAGAAAAAGTCATTAGCTTCATCACTGTCCAGCTCGAAACAGGGGAACATATGATAAGCTGTGATGATATCACCGACCGCAAGCGGGCCGATGATGCGCTGCGGGAAAGCGAGGAAACAATCCATCTTCTGCTGGATTCCATGGCCGAAGCAATATATGGCATTGACATGAATGGCAACTGCACCTTCTGTAATAACACCTGTCTACGCCTGCTTGGATACAAGCACTCTGATGACTTGCTCGGCAAAAACATGCACTGGCAGATTCATTCAAAACGCCCGGACGGAACCTCTTTCCCGGTGGAAGAATGCCGGATTTTTCAGGCGTTCCATGAAGGGAAAGGTACACATGTGGACGACGAAGTGCTTTGGCGCTCTGACGACACATCTTTTCCCGCCGAGTATTGGTCATATCCGCTACTCCGCGACGGTGCGGTTGTAGGCGCTGTAATAACATTTTTTAATATCACCGACCGCAAGCGGGCCGATGATGCGCTGCGGGAAACCAACCGCCTCCTTAAAGAGACCACGAAACATGCAAACGACATGGCCGAACAGGCTGAGGCTGCCAACATGGCCAAGAGCGAGTTCCTGGCCAACATGAGCCACGAGATCCGCACACCTATGAATGGGGTGATCGGTATGACAGGGCTGTTGCTGGATACGGAACTGAACGATGACCAGCGACGATATGCCGAAGTGGTACGCACAAGTGGCGAGTCGCTCCTGGGGTTGATTAATGATATCCTCGATTTTTCGAAGATTGAGGCGGGAAAGCTGGAACTGGAGACGCTGGATTTTGACCTGCGCGGCCTCCTCGACGATTTTGCCGCCATGGTAGCTATGCGCGCCCATGACAAGGAGCTTGAATTCATCTGCGCCATTGCTCCTGATGTACCAACCTTCCTTAGCGGCGACCCCGGTCGTCTGCGGCAGATTCTCACAAACCTGGTTGGCAACTCTGTCAAATTTACAAATAAAGGCGAGATCGTCATACGGACGAGTCTGGTATCAGAGACTGACGGAGAAGCCATAATACATTTCTCAGTGAGAGATACCGGCATCGGTATCCCTGCCGACAAGCAGGAACAACTTTTTCAGAAGTTCACACAGGCAGATGCCTCAACAACGCGCAAATATGGCGGCACTGGCCTGGGGCTGGCTATTTCGAAACAATTAGCCGAGATAATGGGCGGTAAGATCGGCGTAATCAGCAAAGAAGGGCATGGCTCAGAGTTCTGGTTTACCGTGCGGTTTGCCAAACAGCCCGCACAGGAACGTATTGAGATGCCGCTAACCGATATTCGCGAGGTGCATGTTCTGGTGGTAGACGACAACGCCACTAACCGCGAGGTACTCATGATTCAGCTCCTATCCTGGGGCGTACGGGCAAAAGAGGCCCATGATGGTCATGCTGCACTTAAGGAACTCTCACTGGCAAGGGATGCAGGTGATCCCTTCCGGATAGCCATTATAGACATGCAAATGCCCGGTATGAATGGCGCAGTTCTGGCCCGGACCATCAAAGCAGATGAAACGCTGAAGGATACCCGTCTGGTGCTTTTTTCCTCTCTGGGCCAACGTGGCGACGCTAAGCAAATGGAGGGGATTGGCTTCTCTGCCTACCTGACCAAGCCGGCGCGGCAGTCGGAGCTCTCCGGGTGTCTATCCGCCGTGCTGGCAGGGACTGACGTGACCTGGCAGGCGCAGCCTATCATCACACGTCACACAATACATGAGATGCGACGGGGTTCAATTCGCATTCTATTAGCCGAAGACAACATCACTAACCAGCAGGTGGCCATGGGCATCTTGGAGAGACTGGGCCTGCGCGTTGATGTTGTGGCTAACGGCGAGGAAGCCATCAAGGCCATGGAAAACCTCCCTTATGACCTGATGCTGATGGATGTGCAGATGCCTGTGATGGATGGACTGGAGGCAACGCGCCAAATCAGAAATCCACAATCTATAGTCCACAATCACCAGATTCCCATTATCGCAATGACTGCTCATGCCATGCAGGGCGACCGGGAGAAATGTTTGGAAGCGGGGATGAACGACTATGTGTCCAAGCCCGTTTCTCCTCAGATCCTGGCCGAAGCGCTGGAGAAATGGCTGCCCAAAGAAGAAACTGGAAACCGGCAAGCCTCAATCCTGCCAAAAGCAGGACAACCGGAAACCGTGGAACAACCCCTCCAGGATTCAAGTCACAAGTCACAAATTCCTATTTTTGACAAGGCAGGCATGATGGCACGCCTTATGGACGACGAAAATCTGGCACGCAAGGTGGTAAAAGGTTTTCTTGATGATCTCCCCCGGCAGATAGCAGCGCTGAAAGAATATCTGAAAGCCGGTGATGTGGTTCAAGCCGAGCGTCAAGCCCATACCATCAAGGGTGCCTCAGCCAATGTCGGCGGCGAGGCCTTGCGCGCGATAGCTTTCGAGATGGAAAAAGTCGCAAAGGTTGGCGGCCTGGAATCCGTTACTGCCCGCTTGCCTGAGTTGGATTCACGATTCGCCCTGCTGAAGGAAGCGATGAACAAGTTTATTAACTAAAATAATATTTTGAGGAGATATTAATCGTGAAAATACTGATAGTTGAGGATGATTTTACGAGCCGCATGCTCCTGCAGGAAATACTTAAATACTACGGAACCTCGCACGTTGCCGTCAACGGCAAGGAGGCAGTCGAGGCCGTACGCATCGCTCTGGAGATTGGCGAACCATATGATCTTATTTGCCTGGATATCATGATGCCCGAAATGGATGGTCTGGAGGCATTGAGTATAATACGACAAATGGAAGCATCTGCCGGCACTACCGGTATAAACCGCACAAAAATTGTAATGATGACTACAGTTGCCGATAAGGCAACTGTCATAAACGCAGCCCAACGTCAATGTGACTACTTTTTTTCCAAGCCCATCCATAAAGCAAAGGTGCTTGAAGAATTACGCAAGATGAAGTTAATTATATGATAAGGAAGGTATTCCAATGCGCATCCTGATTGCTGAAGATGACTTCACATCCCGAAGCATCCTTGTGGGAGTGTTGACAAAGTGCGGCCACGAAACAGTAGCGACGGAGAACGGCGCGGAGGCTTGGGCGGCAATGCAACAGCCCGATGCGCCCCGTCTGGCCATTCTCGATTGGGTAATGCCGGAAATGGATGGAATTGAGGTGTGCCGCCATATCCGTACCCTGGAAACAGACCAACCACCCTATATTATTATACTGACGTCCAAAGACGAAAAGGCGGACATCGTCGCAGGACTGGAAGCTGGAGCAGACGATTACCTGATCAAACCTTATGACCCGGGGGAACTCCATGCACGGGTCAACGTCGGTCAACGTATGATAGAAATACAGGCCAAACTGGCAGAAGTGCGGAATGCGCTGGCACACGAGGCTACACACGACCCGTTGACAGGTATTAATAACCGCCGTGCCATTCTTGATGGCTTGGCAAATGAGCTGTCCCGTGCCAGGAGAAATGGCAGAACGGTGGGTATCGGCATGTGCGACCTTGACCACTTCAAACAGATCAACGACAGTTATGGGCATCAGGCTGGAGACGAAGTGCTTTGCGGTTTTACGCGCATCATTCAAGACAGCTTACGGGAATATGACCTTATCGGCCGGTACGGCGGGGAGGAGTTTCTGGTGGTTACTCCTGAGTTCGGGGGGCTTATGCTCGAAAGAGTTTACGAGCGGTTGTGCGAAAGGGTAGCCAAAAGCCCGATACATACAAGGGCAGGCGACATTTCCATCACTGTGAGTATCGGTGTTTCCAGCGGAACCGGTGACGATACGGTAGATGCCCTACTGAATGAAGTAGATACCGCCCTGTATCAAGCAAAGAAAGACGGTCGCAATCGAGTATCCTATGCTGACCCTCAGATTATGGAGGATTAATTACAATGAAAATTCTGATCGCTGAAGACGACTTTACGTCGCGCACTGTCCTGATGGAGGTGCTCAAGAAGCACGACCACGAGGTAGTGGCGACTGTGAATGGCGCGGAGGCCTGGGCGGCAATGCAACAGCCCGATGCGCCCCGTCTGGCCATTCTCGACTGGATGATGCCCGAAATGGACGGAATTGAGGTGTGCCGCCACATCCGTACCCTGGAAACCGATGAGCCTCCCTACATCATCATGCTGACCACCAAAGGCGAGAAGTCGGATATCATCGTCGGACTCGAAACCGGGGGCAACGATTACCTGGCCAAGCCCTTCGACCCCGAGGAACTCCGTGCCAGGGTCAACGTCGGTCGGCGTATGATCGAGATGCAGGCCAAACTGGCAGGGCGCATGCTGGAACTGCAAAAAGCACTGTGGGAACAGGAGAAACTTACCCTTGAACTCAGAGATGCGCTTTCTCAAGTCAAGATTTTAAGTGGATTGCTCCCCATTTGTGCTTCCTGTAAGAAAATACGAAACGACGAAGGATATTGGGAGCAAATGGAAATGTACATAAGAGACCATTCGGAAGCGGAATTCAGTCATAGTATCTGCCCGGAGTGTGCAGAAAAACTGTATCCTGAGTTCTATAAAAAGAAATGAATGGTTATTTATGTTACTTGCTGATTTTGTCCTGCAATTTCATTCAATAGATTCCGGCTTCCGCCGGTAGAGCGAAGCGGGCATTAATCCCGTGCAGACGGGACATGACAGAAAATAGTAATCCGGGTGCTTTTGCAAAAGTCTCAATGCAAAGCGCTTTTTGTTCTTTATTTAAGAAAAACTATTATCTTTCGTACTGCTTTCAGCTTGATATTAATTCAAAACTGGAGGACAATAAATCTATGAGCTTAAGGTGCAAAAATAATTAAAACGTAGAATCGGGAAGTTTGTCACGATAGTCCATTTTGTCTCCAACAGGAAGGTTTATTTACATGGAAAAAGATAAAATCATCGGGTCCATCCTTTTACAGTGGATTACAATTTTTTTTCTGGTAGCCATCGTATTCATTTCTCTCGGCAGTTTATATTACCGCTATGAGGCTCAACGCATAAAAGACGATAAATACGAGGATTTATCCACGATTGCCAAATTGAAGGCAGATTCTATACAGGACTGGCGTAAACACAGGCTTGCCGATGTTCGCAGGGTGCCGGGTCCCCTTGTAAGGAAGGAGATGGCGCGCCTGCTTCACGATCCAACCGGCCCCGGCGCCAGAACAGCGCTTCAGACACAGTTGAATATCAACAAAAAAGGCACTGTCTATGCAGATGCACTTTTTCTGGATACAAAGGGCAACATCCTGTTATCGGACAATCCCTACTCCGCACCTGTTGACCAGACCACGATGAGGGCGATAGAGCTTGCCCTTAAAGACCGTAGAGAGGTTTTGAGTGATTTTTTCCGTGATCCTAAGGGTCTTGTTTGCATAGACGCCGTGGCGCCGGTTCCTGATGACAGCGGCAAGCCTATAGCGATTGTGGTCCTCCGTAGCAAGGCAGCGGACTTCCTCTTTCCTCTCATCCAGACATGGCCTACTCCAAGCAAGACCGCCGAGACACTCCTTGTCTGCCGGGATGGCGATTCCATCCTGTTTCTGAATGATCTCAGACACAGGTCTGATACGGCGCTTAACCTGAGATTCCCCTTGAGCAACACTACTCTTCCGGCTGTTCAGGCCGTCCTCGGCGAATATGGCAGTTTTTTTGGCAGAGACTACCGGGGGATTGAAGTACTGGCTATATTGTTGCCGGTTCCACAATCGCCCTGGTTCGTCGTGGCAAAGGTAGATGCAGAGGAGATACTGGCAGAGATTAAATACAGGGCATGGGTAATCACCATCATCGTAATCCTTCTCATGCTGATCGCAGCGGGGCTCATCAGTGGCGTGTATCAAAAGCGACAGGAAGTTGAGCGTAAACTCGCGGAAGATGTTCTGAAGGAATCTGAGAGCAGGTTCCGGATTATCTTTGAGAGCAGCAAAGACGGCATCATCTTATTCGACGGAAAAACCAAAAATATCATCCATGGAAACAACGCCATGGCTGAGCTGTTAGGATGCTTCAGTGAGGACCTGGTTGGCAGGTCCATTTCATCCCTGCACCCCGCAGAAGAGTGGTCAAACATTAAACATGAATTACAGAAACATTTGAGCGGTGAGCTTTCGGTTTCTTATGGGATTCCTGTTATCCGCATTGACAGCTCCGTCTTCTACGCGGACATCAGCTCAAGTCTCATAACGCTTGATGAAAAAGCCTACTTCTCCGCCTTCTTTCGCGACATTACCGAGCGTAAGCTTGCAGAGGAAACTATTAAATCCTCCCTCCGTGAAAAAGAGATCCTTCTGAAGGAAATCCAGCACAGGGTAAAGAATAACCTCCTTGCCATATCAGGCATCCTTGCCCTCCAGTTAGAGCGCATAAAGGACAGCGAGTCAAAGGATGCCTTCATTACAAGCATGAACCGGATAAAGGCAATGACAAAAATACATAACAGACTATATCAATCCGAGGACTTCTCCCTTGTTGGCTTCAAGAAATATATGGAGGAACTCCTCTGGGAGCTTTCCCGTACTTACGGTTTCCCACAGAAAGACATCATAACGGATATCCAGGATATCTCCATTGACATCAATACGGCCATCCCGGCAGGTCTCATTATAAACGAGCTTGTGAGCAATGCCATGAAGCACGCCTTCCCCCCGGAGGGACGTGGGACCCCGGATCACCCGCAAGCGGGTACCCGCACTCCGGTGCAGGCGTGGGACGAGAGAAACCAAAGAGCGGAGGGTGAAGAGCAAAGAAACGTGATAACCGTCACCCTGAAAAAGGATGGAGAAAATGATGCTCGATCCCCCGCTAAACGAGGACAAGCCTCGCAACTCGTAACCCTTACTGTCTCCGATAACGGGATCGGATTCCCTGCCCATATAGATATCAAAAACACGGAATCAGTGGGGTTTTCACTGCTTGTCCAACTGGTGGAGCAAATTAACGGCACAATAGAATTAATAAAAGAAAATGGTACACGATTCACGATCACCTTTTCCATTGATCAGGAGAAAACACCATGAATAAGCAACAGGAATACAAAAAGACCATCCTTCTCGTTGAAGATGAAGCATTGATCGCTGTCATTGAGAGGGAGACATTAAAACGGCATGGCTTCAATGTCATTCTTGCCTACAGTGGAGAAAAGGCAATTGAAGCTGCGCAAACCGCCGCGGATATTAACCTCATCCTTATGGATATCAACCTGGGGAAAGGAAAGATGGACGGCACAGAGGCGGCAGAGGCCATTCTCAAAGAGAGAGACATCCCCATACTCTTTCTCTCAAACTATACCCTGCCGGAGGTAGTAGAGAAGACCGAGAAGATTACCTCCTACGGGTATGTGGTAAAAGATTCAGGAGAGACGGTGCTTCTGGCTTCCATCAAGATGGCATTCAAGCTGCATGAGGTCCTCAATAAGTTACAGGAACAGAAACATAAAATTGAGACAGCAAATGAAGAACTCCATGCCGCGTTGACTCAGATCGAAATGTCAAACCTGATGCTCACTGCCTCTTACGCGGAGATACTGGAAGGGAAAGAACTGTTCCGAACAACCTTATACAGTATTGGCGATGCTGTGATTACCGCCAACACGCATGGCATTGTCCGGCATATGAATCCTGTGGCTGAAGCTTTGACCGGATGGACTGAAGGAGAGGCAAGAGAAAAAAACATTGATGAGATTTTCCATATTATAAACGAAGAGAAACGCGATATTGTTGAAAACCCTGTTAAACGTGTACTGAGGGAAGGAACGGTGGTGGGGCTTGCCAATCATACTCTTCTTATATCAAAAGATGGCAATGAAATCCCCATCGCTGACAGCGGTTCACCAATAAAGGACGCGGCGGGAAAAATCTTCGGCGTCGTGCTTGTCTTCAGTGATCAGACAAAGGAACGGGCAGCCGATAAAAAGATTCAGGCAAGCGAAAAGCTCTTCAAAAACCTGTATCAGGAAAGTTCCATCCCGACCTTCACCTGGCAGAAAAAGGATGAAGACTTTATTCTTGTAGATTTTAACCGCGCAGCAGATCATATTTCTAACGGCAAAGCACGCGGCTTTCTTGGAAACAGCGCTGCGTGTATGTATGAAAACAGACCGGAAATTCTCAGCAAAATGAGCCTTTGCTTCAAAGAACACCGCACCTTGATGCATGAAGCAGTTTCCATGAACTTCGCGCCGGGAAGATTCCTGTCAATAAATTATAGTTTCATTCCTCCGGATATGATCATCGTCCATTTTCAGGACCAAACAGACCGCAAGCAAGCTGAAGAAAAATTGAAAGAATCTGAGGAGAAATACCGTGCCTACATGGACAACGCAAGTGACGCAATCCTGATTTCAGATTCTGAGGGGGGTTTTCTTGAGGCAAACAAGAAAGCAGAGGCCCTTCTGGGCTACACGAAGGAAGAACTGACGGGCATGGACATTAACCGGATTCACCCGAAAGAGGAACTTGCGAGGGTTATGGACGTTTTCAAGGGTATAATGGAAGCAAGGTTGATTTGCTGTAACGATACGAGGGTGTTGAGAAAAGACGGATCGTTCGTTCCTGTTGATATATCGGGTTCTGCTATTGATTATCTCGGGAAAAAGGTGGCCCTGGGAATTTTTATAGACATCACCGAGCGCAAGCAAGCTGAAGAAAAGCTCCGTGCGTCAGAGAGACGTTTTGCAGACATTATCAATTTTCTTCCCGATGCAACACTTGCAATAGATAATAAAGGCAGGGTTATCGCATGGAATAAGGCGATTGAAGAAATGACCGGTGTTCCTGCAGAGGAGATGCTCGGCAAGGGTGATTATGAATATGCTATTCCTTTTTATGGGAATCGGCGGCCCATCCTGATTAATTTTGTTTTTACCTGGAATCAGGATCTTGAAAAACAGTATGACTTTATCAAAAAGGAAGGCGACACCATCACCACGGAAACAAGTGTGCCATTTGTGCGCGGACAGAACAGAGTCCTCTGGGCAAAGGCCGGCCCTCTTTACGACACCCTGGGGAATGTTATCGGTGCGATTGAATCCATCCGTGATATAACCGAACGCAAACAGGTTGAGGAAAAGCTTAAACGACAAACCGATGCCATGGAAGCTTCGATGGATGGTATGGCCATAACTGACAAAGATCAAAAATTCGTTTATATGAATGAATATCATGCCAGAATTTATGGTTATGATACGGCTCAGGAATTAATAGGAAAATCATGGCATGTTTTCTATGATGAAGATGAGATGCACAGATTCAGACAAAATATTATTCCGGATTTCATCCGGGAAGGACATTGGCAAGGCGAGATAACAGGAAAGAAAAAAGATGGAAGCGTCTTTCATCAAGAGTTATCATTAACGGCAATCGAAAATGGCGGGCTGATTTGTGTTGTCCATGACATCACAAAACGCAAACATGCAGAGGAGGCGATACGAGAGGCCGAGGAGAAATATCGTAACATCTTCGAGAACATCATTGTAGGCTTATACCAGGTAAGCCCTGAAGGACGCTTCATAACCGCTAACCCTGCCGCTGCCCGTATACTCGGATATGAGTCGCCTGAAGAATTAATCAGCACAATTACGGATATCGGGTCCCAAATCTATGTATGTCCTGAGGACCGTGCCGGGGCGCTCGAGCTTTTAAGAAAAGATGGGTTTTTCAAGAACTTCGAGGTGCAAAACCGCCAAAAAGATGGAAATATTATCTGGGTCATGGCCAATATCCATGTTGTTCGAGATGATCAGGGTAAAGTATTATACTATGAAGGAACAATCCGGGACATCACCGACCGCAAACTCGCCGAAGATAAGATCAAAACCCTCCTCTCCCAAAAGGAACTCATTCTCCGCGAGGTTCACCACAGGATCAAGAACAACATGAACGTTATCATGAGCCTCTTCTCCCTGCAATCGAGTACGCTCAAGGACCCGGCAGTCATCTCTTCACTTGAAGATGCGAGGAGCCGTGTCCAGAGTATGATGATTTTGTACGATAAGCTCTACCGGTCTACAGATTTTAGAGCAATATCAGCGAAGGAGTACCTCACCTCTCTGGTTGATGAAATTGTCATGAATTTCCCCAACCGGATATCAATAACAGTTGAGAAACAGATTGATGACCATATCCTTAGCGCAAAGATATTATCTCCTATCGGCATCATCCTTAATGAATTACTTACGAACGCAATGAAACACGCCTTTATAGAGAGAGAAAACGGAATCCTGGGGATATCCCTTTTGATAAAGGACAACCATGCAACCATCATTGTACAGGATAACGGCACAGGTATTCCTGAATCGATTGATATTGCAACCTCTACCGGATTCGGGCTACAGCTTGTCGACATACTCACGGAACAGCTTGAAGGAACCGTCAGGATTGAACGGGAGAAGGGGACAAGGTTCGTTTTGGAATTTGAAATATAGGGAATAGTTTAGAGGCAGTGAATAGTGGATAGGGGAAAGAAAAAAGGCAGGGTGAAGGTGATTTGATTTCGGATTTTGGATATCGGATTTGCGATTGCGGATCTTTTCCGTCACTCCCGTGGAAACGGGAGTGACGGAAAGAACACCGGATACCCTCTGGGTTCCCGCTCCCCGATAGAACCATTCGAGGACAAGCTTCGCGGGCATGACGGGCAAGCGGATGCGTGGACGGGCAAGCGATTGGGAATGAAATGAAACAATTCTATGTCTATATGCTATGCAGTAAACGAAACGGAACCCTCTATACAGGCGTAACCTCCGACCTCATAAAACGTATCTATGAACATAAAAACAACCTGGTTGAGGGCTTTACCAATTCATACAGTGTCCACCGACTTGTCTGGTATGAACAACATGAATCAGCCGAATCAGCTATTACCCGTGAAAAACAGCTAAAAAAATGGAACAGGGCATGGAAGTTGGATTTGATTGAAAAAAATAATTCTGAGTGGAATGATTTATATGAGAATATATGTAAGTAAGGATTTGATAAAACCTCTGGAATCCAGTGCTTCAATGTGTTCTGGAATCCAGTGCTTGTGCTCTTCAGGGTATTCACGGGAGTGACGGTTTTTTTACTTTTTACGAGTGCATCAATTACGAGTGGTGAATAGGTAATGTTAAATGAAAATTAAAATTTTGAAAAACTATAAGCATATTACTATTAGTCCTGGTGAATATTACGTTTCTAATGAAGAGGTTTTGATTACCACACTATTGGGTTCTTGCGTTTCGGCTTGCCTTTATGACCATTACAATAAAATCGTCGGGATGAACCACTTTCTGCTTAGCAGCAAGCGTTACTCCAGAGACATGCCTATTCATACTACAGACGCAGGCCGTTATGGCATCCATTCAATGGAGTTGCTGATCAATGAGATGCTGAAACGGGGCGCAGTGCGAGGTAATTTAAAAGCCAAAGCCTTTGGAGGGGGTTCTGTTCTGAGAACCATCAATTCACCCACAAGTAATTATTTTGCGGTTGGAGAAGTAAATGTACGATTTATTCGGGAATTTCTTAAAAACGAAAATATACCCTTGGTTTCTTCCGATTTAGGAGGCTTTGCCGGAAGAGTGATTTATTTTTATTCAGAGGATTTTTCCGTTAATGTAAAAAAAATGGCCAAAACAGGCGGCAGCCTGATAAAAAAAGAAGAGCAATACTGGAAAAAATCCATGCAGAAGCAAGAGGAAACAGAAACACAGATCGATCTGTGGTAAAATAGATAATGTTTTAAGCGGTAAACGGTTTTGTATTATTTTGTTGACATATTTTTAGCCGCAGACAAGATCGGACAAGTGGTAAATCCATTTTTTTTGTCTGCCGTTGTCCGCAGTTGTCGAGCGCAAGCGGGCGGCAGAAAAAGATTTTTAAACAATAACTGAGGAAATATTTTACATTCATTTTTTATCATTTTCTATCTCGACAATGGGTAGCACCCGAATGTATGGTAAAGGAGGAACATAAATTATATGATAAAAAAAATCTTAATTGTTGACGATGCTCCTGTAGCACGGAGAATTCTTAAGAGTTGCATTCCAAGGGCTGAAGAGTACGATTTTTATGAAGCCGAAGACGGAGCTGCAGGGTTGGCAACATTCAAAAGCATTCAGCCGGATGTGACATTTCTGGATATCAATATGCCGAATATGAACGGTACGTTATGTCTAAAAGAGATTAAAAAAGTTGATCCCAATGCCATTGTCATTATATGTTCGTCAGAGACTAATCCGGAGTTACTTACAGAAGTGACGTCTCTTGGGGCATTTGTTGTTGTTAAAAAACCGCCAACCAGAGAATCCATTCAAGATGCTCTATCCAA